>CALBRY010000375.1 GCA_937927665.1 uncultured Chloroflexota bacterium | reverse complement strand
GATAAAGCACCCGTCCCCGAACCGGCGGTCGTGCTCTCGCGCTTCCCGAAGAAGAGCTAACTGACGTACCACACAGGAGTATCCAAACCTTGGATACTCCTGCTTTTATCCTCCCATACGTGCTGCAAATGACTTCATAAACTCGTCCATCGCGCGCAGATTGCGGTGGTACGTGCGGTAGGCATGTCGTCCGTACAGGATGCCGCTCACCGCAAGAATTAGGAAAATCAGAATACCGATCCAGCTTCCCGTACCGCGGAGGCTGAAAGCGAAATTGAGCAAAAGCCCACCTAAGACTATCAGCCCGATCACGACAACTGCTTTGTACAGGAATAACATACCGCCGTCGCCGGAAACAGCGTATTCAAGTGCGGTGTCGCCAGACGGCGTTTTCTTGAATCTGCCCTCTACACGATACCCGACTTGCATGGGGCTGCTGGGAAAACGCGTAAGGTCATAACCAACCTGCCGCTCGATCAGGAAACGTGGTTGTTCGGCTTTTTCCCCTGTAGAGATGCGCCAATCAAAGTGCTTTGCCACTTCCGTCTTGAGCGCCTGAAGACTTTCCTCTGGCAGCGTGTTGAGCATGATCGTTTGTTGATGCCCCAAATGATCCTCTCCTTTACCTAAAACCTTTATGCGACTCCGCACCCCCAGCACCATCCCGAACCGGGGGTGCGGAGCAGTTTAGCGTTTCTTCATCGGCTGGCGGATGACAGTTTTCAGCTTTTCCGGCGCTGTCCGGTTGGGATCACCGAGGTAGATTTCGTGATGTTTGCCGGTCGGTTCGTATCCGTGCTCGCTGATGTAGGCGTGAATCCGGTCGATATTCGGCTTTTCTTCGCTGTATGATCCGATGTGCATGATCTGCGCCGATAAGCCTTCGTGGAAGCGCTCAAGGCGGAGTTTGTCCAGCGCGGGCGGATTTTTCTTCTTACGGATTTCTGGCAGCACCGCCTCAACCATCTCAGGCGTGATGTGATCCGGCTGCATGATCATCATCGTCCAACTCCAGAGATCTTTGTTCGCCGCGAAATCGATTTCGCCGTATACCGTCCCCATTTCTTCGGCGCTCATCCACCACAAGCCCTCAAGCGGCATGACACCGTAATCAATACCCGCCTTTTTGCTGGCAAATTTGATCGTATAAGCGGCGGTGTAGAGCGCTTCGACTGCATGTACATATTCCAATGCGGTGTTAGGATTGCCTTTGCCGTCGATCATGAGGAACTGCATCGAGGGGACATCGACTTCGACTACCTGTTTTATCGGCGGCGCATAGAGTGGTTTGAGTTCCTTGAGCAGATCGCGCTTTGCATTTGCAGCCATGTGAATCCTCCACTGTCAGCGAACACAATGTCTCCTATAAGAATAGCACGAATGTTCGTTTTATATGAGGAAGATTGTCACCTTTTGAGGCTGACTAACGCGGGCGGCGTGAATTCGCGCTCATGTCGATGACTTGGGCGTAACGTGCGAACACGATCACGGTATCGCCTGCCTGCACGATCACATGACCGGGCGGCTGTACCTGCACCTTGTTATCACGCTCGTGCAGGACGATATCCATCTTGTGCCGCTTCTGGAGGTCTTCGACGGTGTGACCATCAAGGAATGTCCCCTGCTGCACTTCGATTTTCACCATGCTAAATTCGTCTTGACCGACGCGGAGCGACGGCGCGATCTCGACCCCGGCAGCCGCCCCCGCGAACACCGGCGCGGCAATATCCGAGACGCTAAAGACCTGATCGACGCGTAGTACATCGATCAAATAATCCTTGAATGCCATATCCCATTGGCGCACGATGATCCGTAGATCACTGCGAAGCACACGGGCGCGCATGGCGACATCATAGTTAATCTGATCGTTGGATGTACACACAACCAGCGCGTCAGCGTGCATGATTCCCGCCGCTTCCATGGTGGCGCGGTCGCGTCCATCACCGAGGATGAAAGGGACATTCAAGCGTTGAACGGCTTCTTCGCGGTCGGGGCGGATGTTTACATCAACGCCGACGACTTCATAATTCAGGCTGACCAATTGGCGCGTGATTCGCATGCCAACATGCCCGCCCACGCCGATCACAATCACATGATGCCGGTAGGTTGATGCCACTGCTTCCTCCCATGCCGATCGATCTTCATCGACGTTGAAGAACAAACGGATAAAGTCCGATGCGCCGCGCCCGATCAAGAAAATGCCCACGATGGGCATGATATACCAGAACAGTACCAACTGCGGTTCAGCTGGAAGCGCCACTTCGGGGATTCCCTGAAGCGTCATCAGCGAAATCATCATGTAAGGCAGATCGATGAAGGGGATTCGTTCGCCGCGTGCAATCGAGAACAGTTCGCCGTAGAGAATGCCGCCGCCAACGGTCGCAATGACAAAGCCGACGATTGGCACATTAAATTCTTGATACAGCGCTGAGGTATATCGCCATGTGGCGCGGATGAGGCGTGAAATTCGGCTCAGGCGGGTTCGGGCACGCGGGATGACCAGTCGATTCGATGCCATGACATCCTTGGAGATCGTGACGGTGAACGCGTTCCAGTATAGCGCGAAATCGCGAAAAAACTCGAACCGCAGAGGGCGCAGAGTATAACCCAACCTCTGCGTTCTCTGCGGTTTGTCGTCCTTACGTCGTTGACTTCTCTTCCGCCCAGTTCGGGATCGGCACGCAGCACAGCACAAGCTGTTTGGCGGCGCGCAGTTCGTCCAAGCGGCGGACAGGTGTTGTATGCGGTGCTTCACGCAGCAGATCGGGTGTCTCGTGCGCTTCTTTGGCGATCGCCTTCATCGCGTCGATAAACTGATCGAGCGTGGCTTTATCTTCCGTTTCGGTCGGCTCGATCAACATTGCTTCGTGGACGATCAACGGGAAATAGTTGGTCGGCGGGTGGAAACCGTAATCCATCAAGCGCTTGCTGATATCCAGCGCGTGAACGTTATCCACATCCCCGAAACTTCCCTCAAGCACGAACTCATGCGCGCATGGGCGGTTATACGGAACGTGATAGGTATCGGCAAGCCGCGCGCGGATATAATTCGCGTTCAAGACGGCATGGCGGCTGACTTCGCGCAAGCCGTTTCCGCCATAGGTGCGGATATAGGCGTAAGCGCGGATGTGCATCCCGAAATTGCCATGAAACGCCTTCAAGCGTCCGATTGAGCGCGAGGGCATTTCCAACCCGTAAAACGGCGCGTCGTCGGGTTCGCCGGGGTCACGGATGATGGCGATCGGTCCCGGTAGGAAGTCCTTCAGCTTTTCGTTGACACCCACCGCGCCGCAGCCCGGTCCGCCGCCGCCGTGCGGCGTGCTGAACGTCTTATGCAGGTTGTAGTGCATCACGTCGAAGCCGAGCTCGCCGGGTTTGACGATGCCCA
>CALBRY010000374.1 GCA_937927665.1 uncultured Chloroflexota bacterium | reverse complement strand
GGTGAGGATGGCACGGCGTATGCAGAAGAACTTTATGGCGATGATGGTTGGCTGGCGCAGCATGCGATCTCGCCTGATGGCGTAATCGCGGCATCTGTTGACGAGATGGATGGAACCGCACTGCCGCTGCTGCCGCTTTCGATTCCCGAAGGCGCAATTGCACCCAGCCGGGTTTGGCACACGATGAGTCTCAATTATGCAGGTCCGCGTCACCGGGGGCTGCGCGGCTTGGAACGCGTCGATGAATTGGTGCGAACGCTTTCGGTTGAGGACAAGATGACGCTTGCCAAGCGGCTGCCGATGAATATCTCCCCGCATATGCTGATCGGACTTGCGGAAAGCTATGTCCTTTCGGAAGCACAGGTGATTCACCCTGACTGGTTTATCGTGTGCCGCCGGATTCGCTTCGCGTATGCACTAGGCGAGGAAAAAATCGATCGCGACGGACTGCCTTATGACTATGACACGTGTGTGCTGCATGTGTCGCATCCGTTCAACCGGGGTGAAGATGAAATTCGCCTGACGGCGGGCGTGGTCGATGACTTTTTCGGTAAGCCAATGTACCGCCCGATGGATTGTGCATTGGTTGGTGAACAGTTGTATATTGGGGATGGTGGCGACCGTGATTCTGGGCGGGTCAGCCGCGTTCATGTCCTGAAGATCGATCGCCCGGAACCACCTTCACCGGATGATTTATGGCGCAAAAAGCTGTACGGTTGATCCTGACCGCTGCATTACTGTTCATATTGGGGATCATCGGGACGCACGCACAAGAAGTGACGCTGGATGCGGTGTGTCCCGGTACGGGCATTGTCGATCGTGGCAGCACTTTTCAGCCGGGTGGCATTATCCTGACGGCATTTGATCGCGCCGCGCTGTGGGTGTATGAGGTTGAAAACGGGCGGCGTTATCCGCTGCCTGAGACTGCGCCTTGTGGACTTGGCTGCCGGTTATCACCCGATTCCCGCTGGATTCTTTACCTGAACAGCGATACTCACACCTTTAACCGGATGCGCCTTAACGGGACGGATCGTCGACTCGTGATCGAGTCGGCAATTGATGTGGAATGGTGGGGTGATAATCGCTTTCTCGTTTGGACTCCGGGGCATAACGCCTACTCCTTCACCGAAGGGGTAGCGGATCGCATCGATTATGATGTTGACGGAATTACGGCAGTTCAACCGAACGGATTATGGGCGCTGCAGGTGATGGTCAACGCGGGGGGAGATGGATTCGAACGCGCACTCGTCCGGCTTGATAATCCCACGATTCGGATTCCGCTCGGTGTCGATCTTGCCTACTACAATGCCCGCTCGTGGTCGCGGGACGGTGGTGCGTTCGCCTTCGCTGCCCCTGTGACAGGGGATGATGTGCTAACAGCCGAACTCTTTATGATTCGACCGGATCAACTGGATGCACAGCCGATGCAGATCACCGATCTGCACAGTGCTTACGGGGATGTGCGCATCAACGGCGTTTCCGTCGGGGAACTGAGTTGGTCGCCTGATAATCGCTTTATCGCATATTGGGTAACGCCTCTCTCTGGAGCCGATCCAATGGTCGACCCACTGGCGGTTGATACGGGATTATCGACCATTCATATCACTGAGGTTGCAACCGGCGCGACGCGCTCATACTGCGAGTTTTCTACGACGGAAAACAGACCGAATCCGCCGCGCCTGCTCTGGTCGCCTGATGGCAGTCATCTTGCGTTCGGCGGAAATGTTGCAGGCGATGATCTGGGATATTTCCTGCTGGCGCTAAACGTAGAAAGCGGCGTGATCACCCGCTTGAGCGAAGGTGTTTATCCCGCGCTCGGTCAAGCAGATGTGTATGTATGGGGAAACTATCCCTAATTTGGGTATAACGCTATGAACTGAGTCGAAAGGGGCAAGTCTGTCATGCTGACATGGCGGCTTCTGCGCGTGCTTTTGACGCGTTCATCGTCTCCACTTCAAATACGCTTGCAGTATTTGGAACGATTTCATGCAGCAACGCCGATCTTGCGTTTCACGTTTACGCCCACGGCGGTCTATTATGTTGTGCGGGCATTCTTCTTGGTCGCCGCCCCATTGGCGTTTCTGCTGCTGATCGGACCGCTCCTCATCGTCGTGAGCTTGTTTTCGCTTGTGAACGCAAGCCTCATGCTGCCGATCATGAGCAGTGCCGTAGGCGCGGTGGCTGCTGGCTCAATTGCCGGGGCGATCGGCGCGGAACGTGATCACAAGACTTATGATCTGTTGGCTGTCATTCCGGTTGGGCGGATCGGGGTTCATCTGGCGTACTGCCGCTATTGGGTGACGCGGAACAGCGGCATCCTCGGAACGATACTGTTTACTTCGCTCGCCCTTGGCGTATCGTCACTGTTGTTCGGTTTGGGCGCAGATGAATTGTTCCGTCTTACGCCGCTCGAAAACACCGTTCCGGTTCGCGTCATCCTTGCAACTGCGATGAGCGTGGATGTCGGACAGACATTTGCAACAGCGGCGATGATCGGTATGTGGACTCCGGCGCTCACTACCAACCGATCGAGTGCGATCTTTGCCGCGGTGGGCTGTTTTGTTTTGCTCCAGCTCGCTCTCTATATGGTCTTTTTCCTAATTGGTTATTCGGTGATCCCGATGGTGTTTCCCGAATCGCAGCAGTTCCCCGGTATCCTGCTTGCGACGATCACGCCTATCGTTTTGCGCGAGGTAGTGGTGCTGGCGATCTGGCGTTCGCTGACGTATCAATTTAGCGCCGGGGTGGTGACTCTCGACCCGACGGTGGGCGTGGGGGTATAATTTCATCTCTTACTAGCAGCGGAGTTTCGATTGTGACCAATCTGATCGATCCTAGTGCGATCCCTAATACCGGCGATCCGGGGTGGCAGCCTGACCCGGAACATCCCCGACGCCGCCCCCCGTGGATCAAGGTGCGCGCCCCCAATGGCGAGAATTACGAGCGCGTGCTTGAGCTCATGCGCCATAAAAAACTCAATACGGTGTGCGAAGAAGCCCAGTGCCCGAACCTCGGCGAATGTTGGGGGCGCGGAACGGCAACATTTTTGATGATGGGCGATACCTGCACCCGTTCCTGTGGTTTTTGTGACATTAAAACGGGTCGCCCCAGCCCGCTTGACTGGAACGAACCGAACCGTGTTGCGGAAAGCGTGCGTGCGCTCGGCTTGCGACATGTCGTGATCACCAGCGTGAACCGCGACGAACGCGCGGACGGCGGCGCGCCGATCTTTGCGATGGTGATTAAGCGGATTCGCCAAGTTCAACCCGGATGCAGCATCGAAGTGCTGATCCCGGACTTCAAAGGGAGCGAGGCGGCGCTCAAGATTGTGATGGACGCGCAGCCGGAAATCCTGAATCACAATGTCGAAACCGTCCCGCGCTTGTTCAAGAAAGTTCAGCCGCAAGACCATTATGAATGGGCGATGAAAACGCTCGAAAATGCGAAAAAGATGGATCCGCTCGTGCTGACTAAGAGCGGGATCATGGTGGGGTTGGGTGAAACCTTTGAGGAGATTGTCGACGTGATGCGCGATCTTGCCGCACGCGGCGTCGATATCCTTACCATCGGGCAGTATTTGCAGCCGGGCAAGAATCACCTGCCTGTGGAACGCTTCTATCTTCCGGCGGAATTTGATCGCCTGCGCGAAATTGGGCTAGAACTCGGTTTCAAGTGGGTGGAAAGCGGTCCGTTGGTACGAAGCAGTTACCGTGCTGATGAACAGGTGCGCGAGTTGAGTAAGCTCAATCATATTCATATGTTCAGCGCGGAATAGAAAAAACTCAACGCGAAGATACGAAGACGCAAAGCCGCAAAGATGAAAGGTATCTCTTTGCGGCTTTGCGTTGAATCACTTACGGGGTGTAAGCAGCGCCGCCGAAGGTGCGAACCGCTTGATAGTATGTCCACGCCCATCCACGACACCACGTACGCGATGTGCTCGTCCAGCCGCGATTACACACTGCAAGCATTCCGTTATAGAAATTGGTGTCACAGGTGGCGCGGTCGATTCCGCTGCCGCTGTAGCAAATATCATGCGTGTTGCACGCTGAAGTGAAATCAAATGTTTCGGTACGCCAGCGGAGCACATGGAAATAATAAATTTTATCGGGGATCACATAATACAGAGCGAGTGCTCCGAGCCCGCAGCCATTCGGGGCGGCTTCTACCTCTTTGACAG
>CALBRY010000373.1 GCA_937927665.1 uncultured Chloroflexota bacterium | reverse complement strand
ATAATTCCAAGCTCACACTGGCGCTGACGGCGGGTACGACCTACCGCATTCGCAGTGCGGACTGGGCATTCATCTTTGATGCAGGTCAGGTGGTGCTGAATGTGCAGCGCATTCTGCCCGTGGTGAGCATCGCCGCGCAGGATGCGTCCGCAAGCGAGGCACCGGACACAGGCACGTTCCGTATTACCCGCACGGGCGATACCACCTTCTCGCATACCGTGACGTACACCGTCGGCGGATCAGCGTCGCAGTTCATCGATTATTCACCCTTCCTGAACGGCACGGTGATCATCCCTGCGAATCAGGCATTCGTTGATCTGGTGATTACGCCTGTCAACGATCAGATCGATGAAACGGATGAAACCGTTGAACTCACGCTGACGGATGGTTCAGACTACGATCTGGACACGATCACGAATGCTATAGTGACGATCGCCGACGACGATACGGCGGGTGTTTTGGTCGATACCAGCAGCCTCGGCGCACTGCCCGAAGACAATACGCTGGCGACCACCAGTTTCAGCATCATGCTGCAAACACCTCCCACGTCGTCAGTAAGCATTTCCTTGTCTACGGATGGGCAGTGCAGCTTAAGTATCGATACAGTGATTTTACCCGCAAACGCTATTGCATCGCAGTTGGTGAGCGTGACCGCCATTAACGATGCCTCCGTCGAAACCGCGTCTCATGTTTGCCATATCACCACGGGTGATCCGATAAGCAGTGACGGGGCTTATAACAATCTCGGCGCGGCGGATGTGAACGATGTTGATGTGTCTATCTTGGACAACGACATTCCTTTCACGATATCAAGTTCGGCAAGCCCGGTGAGCGAGGGCACAGGTGCGAACACGACCGTCACATTCACCGTGACTCCCGGTGATGCGATTGCGAATGTTGGCGGCAGTGTGACATACACCCTCACCGATACGACCGGTACGACGACGAGCGATGATTTCACCGCCGCGCTAACGGGCGGCACGTTGACGTTTGCACAGGGCAGCGGCGCGCAAAACGTAACGATCACCGTGATTGGTGACGTGATTAACGAGCCGGATTTCACACTCCAGTTTGCGATTACAGGGGTAACCGCTGGCACGAGCGGCACAGCATCAAGCAGCGGCGCACCCGCGAGCGTCACCGTGAACGACGACGACACGGCGGGCATCACCCTCACGCCGAGCGGCGGATCAACCGATGTGACGGAAGGCGGCCCGACCGATGATTTCACCATTGTGCTGACCAGCCAGCCCACGAGCGATGTGACGATCACGGTAGCGGGTGACTCGCAGGCAAGCGTCACGAATACGCCGCCGCTCCAACTCACGTTTAGCGCCGCGAACTGGAATCAGGCGCAAACGGTGACGGTGACGGCGGTTGATGATGCTGTGGTTGAAGGAGCGCACAGCGGATCAGTGACGTTCAGCGTGAGCAGCGCAGACACGGATTACAGCGCATTCAGCCTACCCCCTGTATTCGTAAGCATCACCGACAACGATAATGCGGCGTTCACTGTTACGCAGAGCGGCGGATCAACCGATGTGACGGAAGGCGGCGCGACCGATGATTTCACGGTCGTGCTGACCAGTCAGCCCACGAGTGATGTGACGATCACGGTAGGGGGTGACTCGCAGGCAAGCGTGACGAATACGTCGCCGCTTCAACTCACGTTTACCTCCGCGAATTGGAATCAAGCGCAAACGGTGACGGTGACAGCGATCAATGACGATGTAGTGGAAGGAACGCACAACGGATCGGTGACGTTTGGCGTGAGCAGCGCCGATACGAATTACAACGGGTTGAGCGTGTCGCCCGTGTCTGCCAATATCACCGACAACGATAATGCGGGCGTGTTTGTTGATCCGCTCGCTCTGACGACAGGCGAAGACGGGATGGCGGCGCAGTTCAATGTGCGTTTGTTCTCGCAGCCCACAAGCGATGTCACGATCACTCTGAATGGCGTGGATGCGACCGAAGGTACGCTCGACATAACCGCCCTGACATTCACATCTGCTAACTGGGCGGACAACCAAACCGTCACGGTGACAGGTGTGAACGATGATCAGGATGACGGCAATGTGAGTTACACCATCACTACGACGATCGCCACAAGCGACACGGTGTACGCGCCGATTGATCCGGCAGATGTGCAGGTGACGAATACCGACGATGACAGCGCCGGGCTAAGCGTTACGCCCCCCTCTTCCAGCTTACCGAAGGTTTGACAGGCAGCTATACGATCCGCCTGCTCACCCCGCCGACCGCTGCGCCGATCACCGTGCTGGTGGAGTTTCCGACCGATCAGCTTATCGTGAATGGGAATAATGCACCGTTTATGCTGACATTCACGGACACAACGCCGCAGACAATCCCGTTCAGCGTGCTGACGACGCTCAACATTAACACCAGTCGCGAGATCAGCATTCGTCACACGGTGATCGGCACGAGCGCACCGGAGTACCCGATTGGGACGCAAGCCGTCGTCACCCTGTCGATCTATGACACGCCGCCACCGCCGCCCGCGCCTACCTGTGACACTGAAAACCAAAACCCGGATGCAGTCGTGCGTACTGGTGTGCCGGACGCGCTGGCATATGCGATCAACTGCCGCGTGCTCTATCACAATGGTGGTGCAACGACATGGTTGGGGAGTCCGCTGTACAGCGAAGCGAATCTTGGTATCGCTGGACTGCTCGATCTGGGCGTACAACAGGCAGTTGATATTTTCAGCCCGCCGCCCAGCAGTCTGACATACTTTGAAGGTGGATTCGTGATGTGTTTGCGCGGGGAAGGTACGCTTATTTGGATGGCGGCAAGCCGCTCACCGCGCGTCGCGGAGATCATCGGTTCTTACAGTGTGCCGGAGTTCCCCGGTCTCACCTGCACCAGCATTTTTGAACCGGGCACACTCATTTTGGTGAGCGAAAACCCGATCACTCCGTAAGTTCGGCAACTTCTAGTCAATTCGACCAGCGCCCACCCTCGACAAGGACGGGCGCTGGTTACTCCGGCGCTCACAATGTGATCCGTCAACTAAGCACGGGGTAGTCCACCTGATAGCGCCTCGAAAAAGCGAACGCCAAACAGCGCCGCTTGGGTGCGATCACGCACATCAAGTTTGGTCAAAATATTGCTGATGTGAGTTCGCACGGTGTTTTCGCTCACACTTAATTCGGTGGCGATTTCATGATTTTGCAGCCCGCGTGTGAGCAAGCGAAGCACCGAAATCTCGCGATCGCTCAGGCTTTTGCCAAGCTCTAGTTCGATGTGTTGTGCAGAACCGAGATTAGCAGCAATCAGCATAACAACCTTTGGATGCATCACCGACTGCCCGTTAAAAACAGCGATGATCGCTTGTACCAAATCCTCTGGGAGAATGTCTTTGAGCAGATACCCTGCTGCTCCCGCTCGCACCGCTGACAAGACGTGATCAGCATCCAGAAAACTGGTCATCACGATAACGCGCACTCTAGGGTGGTGTTCGCGAATATGCTGGATAGCTTGCGCGCCGGACATCCCCGGCAGTACCAAATCCATCAGGACAATATCGACATCCAGCGTTTGCAATTGGCTGAGCGCTTCTTCGCCGCTGCCTGCTTCGCTGACGACGTGCATTGTAGGGACGGTTTCAAGGTAGCCGCGCAGCCCAAAACGAACCATCCCGTGATCATCTACGATCATGATGCGAATACTTGAAGGGTTACTCATAATCTCATCTTCTTCGTAAATCCAGTTGAATAGTTAGGCGTGTCCCCGTTCCGGGCGCAGCATCGACTTTAAGGTGACCACCGACTCGCTTAAGGCGAGTTCGCATCATCGAAAGCCCGTTCGAAGTAGGAGAAATCTCATCCGTCACAAAACCTTTGCCGTTATCTTCCACGATAACATGCGTCAGCAGTCCATAACGGATAGACACGCGCAGTACGGTTGCATCGCTGTGACGAATGACGTTGGAAACCGCCTCCTGTATTGCACGGAACAGTGCATGTTCTTGAGCGATCGTTAGCGTATTGGTGCCATCGGTACGCCACAGCAGCTTTAGCCCGTGCGTTTGGCACAACGGGTTTAAATAATCGAGGAGCGCATCTTCAAGTCGTTTGTCTTGCAGCGGTACCGAGACGAGTTCTTGCAGCAAAATTGTCATTTCAGACTGCGCTGAATGCCCTGCCTGTTTGATGTGTTCGAGATACGTTTTCACCAGCGCGGGCGCATCCTGTAATAAATTGATGACTGCCCCCGCTGATAATGTGATGCTGAACAACTGCTGTTTTACGCTGTCATGCAGTTCACGGGCAATACGCTGGCGTTCCTCTAAGATTGCCGTCATGCGCTCCTGCCGCGCCAACTTGAGCAGTTGGAGGTGGTTTTGTTCTGTGGCGGCTACTTCGGATTGCAGCGCGAGGTTTAATTTGTCTGCCATGCGGTTGAACGCCAGCGCGAGTTGAACGAGATCTCGGTCTGCTTCATCGGTCAAATTGAGGCGCACATTGAAGTTTCCTTCGGTGATCTGGCAGGTGACCTCCCGAATATCACGAAGAATACGCGCACTATGCCGGGTAATAAGGGTGACAAGTGCAAAGCCTACGGCAAAAACTGCGCCCAGTATAAGAAAGATCAACGCCGCTAACTGGAGCATATGCACTGACAGCGGATGAATCGAGACGCGCGTGGTGGTGATACTCCTCAAGAGAACTGCATCTGTTCCTTCAGCCAACGCATTTGCGGTGATATCCAGTTGGTCACGGAGCAGCGCGCGCGTTTCACCTGCCTCCGGTGCGGATGTGAGGCTGTGATAACTGCGGAGCAAGTTGAGATATGCAGTCCCTGTTTCTTCAAGCTGGTTTAGTATGGAATAATCATCAATGAACAATGCGAGGTTTGCGATTAACGCTTGAATATTGAGTGCGGCTTGTTCGGCGGCGGAAAAGTCGTCACCAGTGGCGAGATATTGAGCGATCTGCCAGCGTTCAGCCGCAAGATCGCGGACTGTCATGCTAATACGTTCGCTGCGCGCCATACTCTCTTCGAGAGGTTGCAGCGCACGCGTCGTGTACAGGGTCAGGACGATAAGCGAGAGCAGCACAATCGCGCCTAGACCACTAAAAATAACCCGCAGACTACCGATGGAAAGGCGGCGGTCAAAAAACGAGCTGCTCTTGCGCCCAAATATACGAATCGAGATTATTCCGTCCATAACCACGTATTTTCCAAGGTTCATTTGCGAGTTCAGGATCGCTTTCGACATCCAGTGTAATCAGCGGACCGTCGGCAACAATCATTGCAGGGATATCCTGCCGCGCCTGTTCTAATCCCACAGTGGCGGCGTAGTAACCGACCAATACAGCCCAACCATGCACGCGCGGGGATGAATTGCGTACTGTCGCTACTAGCCGCCCTTCACTCACCGCTTGAATTGATGGGATCATCGCATCCACACCGCCCAATAACACCTGATCCTGCATTCCATAGCGTTCGACCACGCTGCGCGCTGCCAATGCCATATCGTCATTGTGTAAAAACCCTGCCCGCAGATCGGGATGACGATTGAGTAAGGTCTCCCAGAGTTCGGTGGTTAGCGCAACGTTCCAATCTCCCGGTTGATCATCCACGACTTCGATGTTGGGATAGCGCCGGATGACATTGTAGAAACCCTGCGCCCGCCCTTGAGCACCTGTATGTCCCTGCCGCCCCCACGTCTGCGCGATCTTGCCGACACCGCCCATCTTATCGACCAATGCCTGTACAACACTTTCAGCCATCATGACATTATCGGGGGTGATGAAAGTTAAGATGCCGATCTCTTGCAGGTGGGGAAAAGGGGCGATCAACGTATCCATATCAATGACAGGAATGCCGCGACTTGTTAGGATTTCGGTCGATTCGACCAGTGTGCCTATACTTCCCGGCTGAACAGCAACAAAATCCCAGTCACGGTTGGCGATTTCTGCCATATTTGAGCGCTGCTGATTCAGGTCAAGATTGCCATCAAACCATTCGATTTCGACGCCTAACCAGCCTCCCATTTGTTCGGCAGCTTGCCGTCCTTGAGCACCCCAACTGACCACTAACCCGTCGTTCATCATGGCAGCCCGCAGTGGGGTATTCGATTGACGCAAAGGCATCTTAGCGATCAACGGTGCGAGGGATGAAAAACCACCCACCATCAACATGTGTTTAAGAAACGCTCGTCGATCCATAAGTACCCCATAATCCAGAATGCCATCTTATTCAAAGATAGCTCATCTGCTGTTCATGCGCTTGAGGGCGGCATGACGAATTGATGCACCAAACTAAGTAGGTTTTCCGGTGCGAACGGCTTACTCAAGAACGCGGAACACCCGTACTGCTCGGCAAGTTTTGCCTCAACATTCCCAACACGCGCAGTACACGCGATGATCGGAGGCGCTTTCTGGCTGCCGCCTAACTGCTGAACCAGCAGAAGCGTAAGGACACGTCCATCTACATCCGGCAGATTGAAATCCATCACGATCAAATCAGGACGCTGCTGCCGCGCGGCTTGAGCGGCGGGCAGCCCACGATTATAGTGTCGCACCTCGTATCGTTCCGATTCGAGAATGTGCATAATCATATTCGCGTTATCTTGATTATCTTCAACGAGCAGAATGTAACTCATGGGTCATCTATCTTTCTAACCTGTTGAACTTTCATCGCCCGTTTTCTCCAGTGCTTTTTTTACGGCTTGGATCACCACATCCGGCGTAGTGGGTTTGACGATGAAATCTGCAATGTTTAATGTTTGCGCCCGACTGCTGTCATTGGATGCTGTATAGACAATGACCGGAATTCGGGCGGTTGTCGGTTCATCCTTCAACTGTTCGATAACCTCCCAACCGCTAACATGGGGCAGGTTCACATCTAGAATGATCAGATGCGGGATTAACCCCAACGCCAACTCCATGACTTGCGCGCCATCGTGGGTATCAATGACGATATACCCTTCGCTTTCTAGGGCGCGGCGCAGCAGTTCGCGCATGCTAACTTCATCTTCGACCAGCAGAATCGAGATGACTTCATCGGTGGGTAAGCTTCCCCTGTCAAACACGGTGAATGCTTCATTTATCTGTGTGGGTATTCTGCCGATTTCTAACTGTTCGGCGGTCGCAATCGGGAGTGTGAAAGTGAATTTGCTCCCCTTGCCGACTTCGCTGTACACATTGAGATCGCCGCCGTGCATTTGACTGATCTGCTTGCTGATGTCCAAGCCCAAACCCGTACCAATGATCTCCGAAAACGAACGGGTACTGATTTGATGGAAACGATCGAAAATGGTAGATCGGGCTTCTTCGGGTATCCCGATCCCCGTATCAATCACGGAAATTGCCACCCAGTCGTCCGTTACTTCTGCCTTAAGTGTGATACTGCCGGTGGTGGTAAATTTGATCGCATTGGAGAGCAGATTGAGAATAACTTGGCGAACCCGGATTGGGTCTGCCCACACGAGTGGTAAATTTTCAGGGTAATTGGGGCGAAGCTGAAGCGTCTTGTCTTTGAGCAGTCCTGTCGCGGTTGCCAACACGCCGCGAAAAATCTCCGGCAGTTCGATTGTGGTGCAGGCGAGTTCCAGTTTACCCGCTTCGATTTTGCTCAAGTCGAGAATGTCATTGATCAGACCAACGAGATAATGCCCGTTATCTTCGATGAGCTTGAGATAGGGGCGGTAAATCTCTGGCATGGGTTCATTTTTGAACATTTGCGGCATAACGAGCATTGAATGCGAGTAGCCGATGATTACATTGAGCGGCGTTCGCAGTTCATGACTCATGTTTGAAAGGAACTGCGATTTTGCGCGGCTTGCTTCTTCGGCTTTGCGCTGCGCCTCGCTCAGTTTGACATTTGCGGCGGAAAGTTCGGCGGTACGGCGTGCCACCCGATCTTCGAGTTCGCTGTAGATGCTCTTAAGTTCGCGCAGCATTCCATCAAAAGCATCTGCTAAATGTCCAATCTCATCGCGTCCGCCTGTTCCCGGCACGGATACATCCCATTTGCCTAAGCGCACATTGTCTGCGACCTCGGCGAGCTGACGAATAGGGCGCACGATACCGCGCATTAGAAGTACGGCGACAAGAATCGCCACCAGAAGCGAAATCAGCGCCAACAAAATCGCTACCTGCTGCGTTGCGTTGACTTCTCCCAGAATTGAGCTGATTGGGATCACGCGGAACAGCAGCCAGCGAATCGAAATTTGTGTTTCCGGGCGGATATGAACGAAGACTTGCAGCGAATCCGGGTAATCGGTCGAATCGGTGATGATGCCCTGCGACTCGCCAAACATGGCGATCACATCACGGCGTGAGCGATCGTTGTCAAAGCGAATGGGGTTATCGAGCATGCGCCCGTACAACTGTGTGGAATCCGGGTTGAGCAAATAGCTGCCGTCACGGTTGACGAGATAAAGTGGCGCGGTGGAATGGCTGGTCATCTCCGTAAAAAGGGGAGTCAGGCTGACAGTGGCAACCAGCACAGCAACGTTCGCACCATCAACTTCCAGCGGGACAGAATAATAAAGGATAGGCACATAAGGAACATCGATCACGCCGTTTGTGCGGCTGAGATCGTAATCGGAGATATATACCTGATTTGTCGGCAGCCCAATTGCTTGGTTGAAGTAGGCTTCGCCGGCGAAGTTCTGTCCATCCAAAGACGGAATCAAGTCCCCGGCGCTGTTGATATGCAGTAGTTCTTGCCCTGCAAGATCGACCACGCGGAAATCGACATACTGATTTTCCGAATGATCAAGGAAGGTGCGAAACAGGGCAATTTGTGCATCCTGTATGATGTAATTGGGGTCGGATACGCCGTTAATGACGGCGGCGTAGCGGCGTGTGGGCGGTGCGAGGCTGAGAAAGATCAAGTCTTCTTTAACGCTGATGAGCTTGTTTTCGATGTCGTTTGCTTGCGAAACGAGGGAGCGCAGTTCTTCCGCGCCAATCTTTTGGAGGAGTGTGCTAGCGGCTGTCCGCAAACTGTAAAAACTGATAATCCCTGTCGGAATAAGTAAGACGACGATGAAAGCAAAGATCAATTTGTTTTGCAGTCGTCGGGTAATTCTGGGAACCATAACCTTTCCTCACCCTATCCCCTAATTATAACCGAGCATTTACAGCACCTACTCATCCTAAAGTTGAAAAATAAATCATCTTCGCGGATGAAAGCCGCTCCGCACGATACCCTATACTGAGATTATGGGTACCCAAAATGCTTAATCCTAAATGTTGCAAGGGGAAAATCTCTCATGCGTTCACGCAAACTAGTTTTTTCACTGTTCGCGCTGCTGTTGCTTGCTTTTGGAGCGTTGGTCGTTAGCGCGCAAGATGGCGGCGCTGGGCTGACGATCGGTTTCTCGCAGGTCGGTTCGGAAAGCGCGTGGCGTACATCGTTCACGCAGGCAGTCCTAGCAGAAGCCGAAGCACGCGGCATCAATCTGCTGTTCTCCGACGGTCAGCAGCGCCAAGAAAATCAGATCGCGGCGCTCCGTTCGTTCATCGCTCAGGGCGTCGATGCGATTATTCTCGCCCCCGTCGTGGAAACTGGTTGGGATGAAGTACTGCAAGAAGCCGCTGATAACCAAATCCCCGTTGTAATCGTTGACCGCAATGTCACCGCTGATCCCTCGCTGTACATTACCCGCGTGTCGTCGGACTTCGTGCATGAAGGTCGGTTGGCAGGCGCGTGGCTGGCACAGGCAACCGCTGGTCAGTGCAATATTGTTGAACTGCAAGGAACTGTTGGCTCAAGCGCCGCTCTGGATCGTCAGCAGGGCTTCAATGAAGTGATCGCGCTGTTCTCCGGCATGCAGATTATTCAGTCCCAGTCCGGCGACTTCACACGCACGGGCGGCAAAGAAGTCATGGAATCATTCCTGAATGCCGTTGATCCATCCACGATTTGCGCAGTGTGGGCACACAACGATGATATGCTCATCGGCGCGATCGAAGCCATGCGCGAAGCAGGAATTGATCCCGGTCAGGACATCCTGACGATTTCGGTCGACGCAATCCCGGACATTTTCCAGGCGATGGTCGATGGTGATGCGAACGCAACGGTTGAACTCAGCCCGAACATGGGTGCTCCCGCTTTCGATGCGGTTGTTGCCTATCTGAACGGTGAAGACCTTCCCAGTTGGATCCCGGTAGCAGGCGGTATCTACTTCCCGGATACAGCAGCAGAAGAATTGGCGCGCCGCACGGCTGGTTCGTAAACACCACATAAGCCTATCCATTTTCTCCTGCTCATGGGAGGAAAGTGCCCCTAATCCCCGCGCTTGCACTTATTAAAGCGCAGGGATTTAGGGGCTGGGAATATGGTCAGGAAGTGATTGATAGGAGTGCCGCTTTGACCGAGTCACAAGAAAATCGCCTTCCTTTATTGCAGACGCAAAAACTAACCAAGATTTTCGGGAACACCCATGCCCTCGCCAGTGTTGATTTCAACCTGTACGCCGGAGAAATTCATGCGCTGCTAGGCGAAAATGGGGCGGGAAAATCCACGTTGATCAAGTTGATCACGGGGGTTTATCGCAAAGATGGCGGGACAATTCTACTTGAAGGCAAGCCGATCGAACCGCAAAGTCCGCGCGATGCACAAACCTACGGCATCAGCGCGGTGTACCAAGAGATCAACCTTGTACCAACACTTTCAGTTGCAGAGAACATTTTCCTAGGGCGCCAGCCTACCCGCTTTGGATTCATTGATATGAGGCGCGTCAACGCGCAAGCCAAAGCTCTTCTGCAAACCTACCATCTTGATATTGATGTGACGCGCACACTCTCCACTTACTCGGTTGCTATTCAGCAGATCATCGCCATCGCGCGTGGTGTTTCGATGTCTGCAAAAGTTCTCATCCTTGATGAACCAACTGCCAGCCTTGATGCGCGCGAAGTCCAAATGTTGTTTGAGGTGATGCGTTCGCTGACAGCCCGCGGGCTGGGCATCATTTTGATCACCCACTTTCTCGATCAGGTGTACCAGATTTCGGATCGAATCACCGTGTTGCGAAACGGCGAAAAAGTGAGTGAACACCTGACGCGTGAATTGCCTAAACGCCAGTTGATTTCCGATATGTTGGGACGAGAGTTCGCCGAGATTGCGGAAGCTGGCGAAACAGCGACTGCGACTATGAGCGAAGGGGCATTCTTGCATGCACACGGTATTGCCCGCAAAGGCATGCTGCATCCGTTTGACCTGAATATTGCCAAAGGTGAGATCGTTGGCTTAGCCGGATTGCTCGGTTCGGGTAGAACAGAAGCGGCACAACTGCTGTTTGGCATTTACCGCAGCGATGGGGGTGAAATGATGGTGAAGGGAAAGACTATCACCCTTAAATCTCCACGCGATGCTGTGCGCCAAGGATTCGCCATGTGCCCCGAAGATCGCAAAGTCGAGGGAATCATTCCAGAATTGAGCGTGCGCGAAAATATCATCGTGGCGCTGCAAGCCAAGCAGGGATGGTTCAAGTATCTGCCGTATGCAAAGCAAGAAGCCATCGCTCAAGAGATGATCGCCGCGCTGCGTATCGTCACACCGGATTCGAGCAGCCCCGTTAGTGAGCTTTCCGGGGGAAACCAGCAAAAGGTAATCCTTGCGCGCTGGTTGGCATCTCAACCCGAATTTCTGATTCTGGACGAACCGACGCGCGGGATCGATGTAGGCGCACACGCGGAAATTATCAATATCATCAAACGGCTTTGCAGCGAAGGCTTGGCGCTGCTGGTTATTTCGTCTGAACTTTCCGAAGTTGTAGATTACAGCAATCGGGTTGTCGTGATGCGCGACCGCCAAAAATTGACCGAGCTTACGGGCGACGACATCAACGAAACGACCGTGATGCACGCCATTGCGGAAAAATGATCATGGTGAATACGAAGACCTCTTTCGAGACGGAAACTCCGGTAAGTCGGGGTAATTTACAGCGGATGCTGCGGAACAGTCGCAAGCTGTTGTTTCCACTAGCGGCGCTGATTCTCATCTTGATCGGTAACTGGTTAATCTCTCCGAATTTCTTCAACGTGCGAATAGTCGATGGGCGTATGCTGGGCAGCATCGTCGATATTTTTAATCGAGGTGCGCCAACTGTAATCCTCGCCGTTGGTATGACGTTGGTGATCGCTACCAAAGGGATTGATCTCTCGGTAGGTGCGGTGATCGCCATTTGCGGCGCAGTTGCCGCCGTGCTGATCGATCAAACCGAACTTTCGCCGTTCATCGTCATCGCGATCAGTATCGGCGCTGGTGTGCTGTGCGGATTGTGGAATGGTGTGCTGGTTGCCGTATTCGACATTCAGCCGTTTATCGCCACCCTGATTTTGATGGTAGTAGGGCGCGGAATCGCTCAGCTGATCACCGCAGGGCAGATCGCTATCTTCAACAACCCCACGCTGGAATTCGTTGGTAAAGGGGTTGTTTTGGGGCTGCCGTTCCCGATCATTCTTTCAGCGCTCGTGTTGATACTGGTGTACTTGATGGTGCGCCGCACCGCAATTGGGCTGCTGATCGAGTCGGTAGGTTCGAATGATCGCGCCAGTTATTATGCGGGTATTGATGCCCGCGCGATCAAGCTTTTCGTCTATGTCATTTCGGGCGTATGTGCGGCGATTGCCGGGTTGATTATCACGGCGGACATCAGAGGAGCGGATGCCAACAATGCGGGTTTATGGCTGGAACTTGACGCAGTGTTGGCGGTTGTCATCGGTGGAACCCTGTTGACAGGTGGGCGCTTTTACCTTGGGTTGAGCGTGATCGGCGCGCTGATCATCCAAAGCATCCAGACGGGGATTTTCGTAAGCGGACTGCCTCCGACGTTTAACCTGATCGTGCAAGCGGTGGTCATTCTGCTCATTCTGTTCCTGCAATCAGAAGAATTCCGTCGTCCATTCACCCGTCTGTTCATGCGCATGAGGAAACAATCATGAGATCGCGCATTTTCCCCCTCATCGCCACGTTCATCGTGTTTGCGGTGCTGTATCTGATTGGCTGGCAGCGTTTTCCCGCATTTGGCACAACACGGGTGATCGCCAATTTCCTGACGGACAAATCATTTTTGGGGATTGCTGCTGTCGGCATGACGTTCGTGATCATTGCTGGCGGGATCGATCTGTCGGTTGGGTCTGTTGTCGCCTTTACGGGCGTATTCTGCGCGCTGGCGATTGGGAGTTTAGGCATGCATCCCGTGATCGCCTTCGCAGTTGTGTTGGTCATCGGCGCGACATTTGGCGCGTCAATGGGTGCAGTGATCCACTACTTCAAAATTCCGGCATTCATCGTCACATTAGCGGGAATGTTTCTCGCAAGAGGTGGTGCATTTGTTTTATCGCAGGAATCTATTCCGATCGAGCATCCGTTTTTCGCTGATGTATCCAGTTTGTATTACCTATTCCCGGATCGCGGTCGGCTGAGCGTAATCGCTGTTCTGTTTCTAATCACCCTGTTCGTCGGCATTATCCTCGCTCACTTTACGCGTTTTGGACGCAATGTTTACGCACTTGGCGGAAACTCAACAGCGGCGCTTTTGCTCGGCGTGCCGGTAGGACGAACGACAATCTCCGTTTATATGCTGAGCAGTGTGCTGGCAACGCTCGCAGGTATTGTATATACGCTTTACACACGCTCCGGTTATCCGCGTGCAGCGATCGGTTTAGAATTGGATGCGATTGCCGCGGTCGTTATCGGCGGAACACTGCTCACGGGGGGAGTAGGCTTTGTCGCCGGGACATTTGTCGGCGTGGCAATTCAGGGCGTGATTCAGACTTATATCACGTTTGATGGCACGCTCAACAGTTGGTGGACGAAAATTGTGATCGGTCTGCTGCTGTTCTTCTTCATCGCGCTGCAAAAGTTTTTGACGAGCTATCGAGGGAATTTCTTCGTGCTGCGCCGCCGTCGAGCGGCTGTCGCCCCTGCAGAAGGAACTTCTTAAAAGGCGATCGTTATGTTGCCGAAGCCGCTGTTCCGCCTCTTCTAGTAAACCAAGTGAGCTTTATCCCACATGCGCTTAGGGTAAAGCTCACTCAATGAGATTATTTACTGACCGTACACGTTTTGATAGCGATCGTACAAACGATCAATATCTGCCTTTGCCAACGTGAGCGGCGTGCCGATTTGCAGCGCCGTCCACACAATCGCAGCGTTATCCTCGGTCATGACTGCCGCTTTGACTGCCGTCATCGCGTTTTTGCCGACTGCGAACACGCCGTGACTTTGCAGTAAGCAGGACGGACTGCGACTGCCAGTCAGCGTATCGACCACTACCTGACCAATCTCCTCACCGCCGATCATCGCGAATCCGCCGCATGGGATCGGTCCGCCAAATTCATCACTCATGGCGGTGGTCACACAAGGGATTTCGCGCCCCAATACGGCAAACGCAGTCGCATAACGGGAATGTGTATGGACGATCCCATTGACCTGTGGCATCTGGCGATAGATATAGCAGTGTGACGCGGTATCCGATGAGGCTTTAAGCGTCCCCTCGACGATCGCACCATTTGCATCAACGACCACCATGCTTTCCGGCGTCAGGTCTTCAAATAGCAGACCACTCGGCTTAATGACGATTAAGCCGCTTTCAGGGTCACGCCCGCTGACATTTCCGCTTGTCCATGCGACAAGATGATTTTTCGGTAGTTCAGCATGCAGATCGCATACTTTTTGTCGAAGTTCTGGCAGCAGCATCGGTTATTCTCCACGCGCCTGATTACGAATGTGTTTGAGGTGCTTCATCGCATCATTTGCACCTCGTCCGAAGTAGTCATACAGCGTTTTGTATTCGGCATACAACTGCTCGTACACCGCTTGATTTTCCGGAATAGGGCTGACTTTTTCTGATTTGAGCTTACCCATCGACTCGGCAGCAGCGTGAATATCCGGATACACACCCGCCGCGACTGCCGCATGAATTGCTGATCCAAGTGCAGGCGCTTGCCCCGAACCGGCTAGCACAATCGGGCGACCTGTCACATCGGCGTAAATCTGACGCAGCAGGGCATTCTTGTCCGGCAGCCCACCCGCCGCGACCAGTTCGCGAACGTGAATGCCGTGTGATTCGAACGCTTCGATGATTTCACGTGTGCCGTAAGCGGTCGATTCGATCAAGGCGCGGTAAATATCCGGGGCACGGGTTGCCAGTGTTGCCCCCAGCAACAGCCCGCTTAATTCCGTATCAACCAGCGTTGAGCGGTTTCCATTCCACCAATCGAGGGCGATCAACCCGTGCTCACCGGGTTTCTGTTTGGCGGCTTCGTGTTCAAGATATTCATGCAAATTCTTGCCTGCCGCTTTCGCCGCTTGGTGATATTCCGGCGGCACGGCATGATCGACAAACCATCCGAAAATATCTCCAACGCCGCTTTGTCCTGCTTCGTAACCGTACAAGCCATCAATGATGCCCCCATCGACGACGCCGCACATGCCTTCAACATCGCTCATGCTGTCGGCGGACATCACATGACAGGTGGACGTTCCCATGATCATGACCATGATCCCCGGCGCGGTGGCTTTAACGGCGGGCGCGGTGACATGAGCATCAACATTCCCGACCGCAACAGCGATCCCGGCGGGCAGTCCGAGCTTCGCCGCCATCGCTTCGGTGAGTGTTCCGGCACGCCCACCCAGCGGCGCAAATTCGCCGGGGACTTTTTGGGCGATCACATCTGCAAAAGCAGGGTGGAGCGCGCCGAAATACTCGCGAGAAGGATATTTCCCATCCTGCACCAGCATCTTGTAGCCCGCCGTGCAGGTGTTACGCGTCAAATTTCCGGTAAGCTGCCAAATGATCCAATCCGCGCATTCGATCCATATTTCGATCGCGTCATAGACGGCAGGGGATTCGTCCAAAACTTGCAGCAGCTTGCTGAAAAACCATTCCGATGAGTATTTGCCACCGTAGCGCTTTAACCATGTTTCGCCGCGCTGCCGGGCTACCGCGTTGATTCGATCTGCCTGCGGTTGGCTGGCGTGATGTTTCCACAGCTTGACATAGGCGTGCGGTTCGTCCACATATTGCGGAACGAGACAAAGGGGTGTCCCATCACGAAGCGCTGGCATTGGTGAACTGGCGGTGAAATCCGTGCCGATGCCGACGATTTCTTTCGGATCGACACCGCTCAGTTTGAGTACTTCCGGGATGGTGTGCGTCAGTACGCCAAGATAATCTTGGGGATGCTGGAGCGCCCATTCAGGTCCCAGTCGTTTGCCGGAGGGGAGCGCTTGATCCATTACCCCATGCGGATATTCATAAACCGCCGTCGCAATCTCCGCTCCGTTGCGGGTATCGACTAACAGCGCTCGACCGGATAATGTTCCAAAATCAACACCGATTGTATAGGTCATCATGTCCTCTTTTGAGATTCTTTATCAAGTTCAGCAAGAATAAGAACCTGATCCCTTCATTCACGAAATTGCACGGGTGCTTTGTCGCACGATCAGATTCGGATGCAGGACACGCTGCTGCGCGGGCAGTTCCGGGCGTTGGATCAAATCGACCAAATATTCGACGCTCTGCGTGCCTAATGCGTCGAAATCTTGACGCACCGTCGTTAAGGGCGGTTCGAAGCAGATTGCTTCCGGGATATCGTCAAACCCGACGATTGATACATCTTCAGGGATGCGCAGTCCATACTCACGCAGCGCCCGCATTGCCCCCAATGCCATTTGATCATTCCCAACGACTAGCCCAGTAAACGAATGATCCGCCTCAAGCAGTCGTTTTGCCGCTTCATAGCCGCCGATCGCCGTCCAATCACCTTGCACGCTTACGCCCGGTTCGATCCCGACAGACTTTAGGGTAGATATCCAGCTTTCATGACGTGCAATCGCACCGAACCAATTCAGCGGACCGCTGATCTCGCAGATATGCCGGTGTCCCAGTGAAAGCAAATGTTGTGTGGCGAGCTGACTGCCGTGATGCTGGTTGATGACCACCCCCGGCGCATTTGATCCAAGCGGCGTATCGATCATCACAAGCGGAATCCCGCGCGTAATGCCGATAATTTCCGCATAATCCACCCCCATGACCGGCGCGATCAAAATTATGCCATCGACCAAGCGTCCGCTCAGGTTATCGATCGCGCGGCTAATCTCGATCAGCGACATTTCGCTGAGATGTGATAGCAGCAGGTGATACCCCCGCTCGCGCGCGGCACGTTCAATATGCGTGACCATTTGCGAGGGACCATAGTGGCTTACGCCAAACGAGATAATTTCCAGTAGGTTGGAACGACGCGTCACTAGGCTGCGGGCAGCATGATTGGGGCGGTAATCCAGGGCTTTGATCGCTTGCAAGACCCGTATGCGAGTGGATTTTGACACATGTGGATCATCGTTGATCACCCGGGATACTGTTTGATAAGACACCCCGGCGGAATCGGCAACATCATGGAGTGTCACGCGCTTCGACTGATTTTCGGGAGGGGTCACAAACGCATCCTATGTGAAGGCTCACAAGTCGTCAACCAGAGTTGATTATAACACCAGTTGTCTTTTCATCGATCAAGTTTTCAGCAGATTATACCTAACACCGGACGTTCCTCGAAATCTAATTGATTCATGTCAGTGGTTGATTGCCGAATGATATCATCTATGGTACTTTTATTTGTGAACGCTCACACGGCGTAAACATGTTTGGGTTGTGAATTTATTGCTTTGTGCCGCACACATCAAATAGGGTGATTATGGCGAACCAACACAAGTCATTTAATCATCGTTGAGTTGAGGCGACGAACTGGTTAGAAAGAAGATTGCATATAAATGAACACATTTAGTATGAAAGTCTAATTGTGGCGCTTTCTTGAATCG
>CALBRY010000372.1 GCA_937927665.1 uncultured Chloroflexota bacterium | reverse complement strand
GCATGGGGCGGGCGGAGCGCTAACCGGGGGAAATGCGCTCAGGCGTGTCGTCTGCCGTATGATCTGCTGGTGGATGATCAATTGACACCCCTAGGGGATGCGCGCTACTTGCTTTCGCCGGGTGATCTTTATGCGCTCAATCAAATTCCTGAAATCATTGATATTGGCATCTCGACTTTGAAGATCGAGGGGCGTTACAAGGATGAAAATTACGTCGCGCTGACGACGGATGCTTACCGCCGCGCTGTTGACGCCGCATGGGACAACCGCCCGAACCCGATCACGCCCGCCGATGAGATTACGCTTGAACAAGTGTATTCACGCGGGTTGGGTGCATATTTTCTTTCGGGTACAGATCATCAAGCGGTGGTGAGCGGACGTTCTCCGCGTCATCGCGGCGTGCTGTGCGGCAGAGTGACGCGGGTTTACGAAGATCGCGTCGTGATTGAGCCGACCGATATTCAGGGAATCGCGCCGCTCAAAGCGGGTGATGGGATCGTGTTCGATGCGGCGGATTGGCGCAGCCCGGAAGAGGATGAAGAAGGCGGGCGACTGTACGAGGTTAACCCGATTGGAAAACGACTTGAACTCCATTTCGGCAATCGCGCTATCCAGTTTGATCGCATCCGCGCTGGGGATTGGGTGTGGCGCACGCACGATGTGAACACGGATAAAGCCGCCAAACCGTTTACTCAGGCGGGGAGTCCTGTCCATAAACAGCCTGTCCGCGTGGATGTCAGCGCGAAAGAAGGTGAACCTCTCCGTCTGACGTGGACACTCGTCAAAACGCCTACGGTTACGGTTTCTGTCGTTTCGGATGATGTGCTGTCACGCGCAAACAGCCGCAGTATCAGCGCGGAATATCTCGCGCAGCAGCTTGATCGATTGGGTAACACGGCTTATCGTCTGGATCGGGTGACGGCTGATATTGAAGGCAATCCGTTTATTCCCGCATCCGTGCTTAATCGACTGCGGCAAGAAGCGGTCGAACTCCTTGCTGAGGCGCAATCACAGCCGCGTGAAACGGTAACGAATGCGCCAATTCGGGTATTAAACGAGGTGCTTTCCACAATCAACTCATCGGGCGAAGATACTGCCGCCGTGCCGCAGATTCATCTCCTTGTGCGGACACCGGAACAGCTTGACGCCGCGCTTGCGTTTAAGCCGAGCAGTATCACGCTGGATTATCTGGAATTGTACGGGCTGCGTCCGGCAGTTGAGCGCATCAAGGAGGCGGGGATTACGCCGCGTGTTGCTAGTCCGCGTGTCCTGAAACCGCAAGAACAGCGTATCGTGAATTTCCTGCTGCGGCTCGACTGCGCGATCGTCGTTCGTTCCGGTGGGCTGCTGGAGGCGCTGCAAGGGCGGCATCAACACCCGCTGATTGGCGATTTTAGCCTGAATGCAGCGAATCAAGTCTCCGCCGATACGTTTTTCAAGCTGGGTGTGGATAAACTCGCCCCGACGCATGACTTAAACGCGGATCAGATTTGTACGCTGGCGCGTGAGGTCGGCGGTGAGCGCTTTGAAGTGATCGCGTATCATCATTTGCCCGTGTTCCATACCGAACACTGCGTATTCTGCCGGTTTCTTTCCAGTGGAACGAGTTATCTGGACTGCGGTCATCCGTGCGAGAAACACAAAATCGCGCTGCGCGATGGTCAGGGGCGCAGTCATCCGGTGATGGCGGATGTTGGATGCCGAAATACGGTTTTCGGGGCAGAGGCTCAGGTTGCCAGCCGTCACCTTGACGCGATGATCACCAGCGGGATTAGGCATTACCGGCTGGAATTTGTCCACGAAAACGCCGCTCAAGTGCGACAGGTGGCGACGGCATTTGAGGTGTATTTCGCGGGGCGGCTGAATGCGGCTGATCTCGATCAACGGCTGGCGAGGACTCTCCCGCAAGGCATCACCGAGGGATCGCTGTTTGTGCCAGAAGATTATCTCAAACTGCCGACGATGGGATGAGATCAACCAGCCGGAACACGCGCTCTGGCTGGTCGAATCTTATTACACATCCCAGACAGCGCCGCCGCTGAGGATTCGCTTGAGCTGCGAGGGGAACTTCTTCGCCTGAAGCGGTTTCCCCAGAAATCCATCAAAGCCTGCCAAACGCGCTTGATCGATTTCGCTGGTATGAACGGAATAGGCGATAATCGGTACTCCCTTCAGTTTTTCGAACCGCCGCAGCGTAGTGAGTACCTGAAAGCCATTTCCCTGTGGAAATTCCAGATCGACGAAAATTACATCGACCAGTTCCAATTCGGTGACGGTTTTTTCCACATGACGAACAGTCTGCACCGTAGCACAGGAAACATCATGCTGCTCGAGCAGCATTTCCAAGACTTCGATGTTGTTCAGATTATCGTCGATGATGAGTGCATGTAACATGAAATCGTGTCCCTTTTAGGTCGAGTGCCAGACCGTTTCACCTTTGAGCACGGCGGCGATCTGGTTTGGAAATAGATTAATATCCAGCGGTTTGCTGATGAAGCCCTTGAAACCTTTCGCCTGCGTTTTCGGAATTTCAACCGAAGCATCCGCCGCCGATACCGCCACACAGGGGATGCGCGAAAGGTTTGAACGTCGTTGAATGGCGGCGAAGATTTCGTAGCCGGTGGTCTGATTGGGAAGCATTAGATCAAGCAGGATGATATGCGGCTGGAAACGAATCATCTTGTTGATCGTGATCTCCGGATATCCCCAAGGATCGACTGTCATTTCTGCGCCATGCGCTTCCAGAATAGTGCGGGCTATCGTCCGATTAAACAGGTCGTCTTCAATGTAGAAAATGCGTACACCGTCAAGCAGCATGGTGCGCTTCCTAGTCTCCGTTTTGCAGGTGCTTGTCAAGTGCAGACAGAGCATATGTGACACTCTTGCGGACATGGTGATCCGGATGATCCTTAAACACGACGATTGCGGCAACCGCATTCGGGTCACCGAGATCCGAGAGCGTTTTGATCGTAAGATGAATGATAGTCGAACTTTCTGCCGACTTCAGTAAATTGATCAGCGGCGCGACCGCGCATCGATCATTCAACATGCCAAGCGTTTTGATGATGGCGATTTGGGTGAGCGGTGTACAGAATGGCATCGCGTTCAGCAGTTCATCAATATAGCGGCATCCGTGCTGACCGAGTGCTTCAGCCGCGACTTGCCCCAAGGTTGGATGCTTTGAAGTCAGCAACCGGATCATCGGCTCGACGGCGCGTGGTTCGTGTCGTTCGCTCAGGATGATTCCTGCTTCCCATGATTGACGTCCGCGTTCTTCCATCATCACCGCGATCAATATGTCGGAGATGTCTTCCGTGCATTCGATTAGTGCCTGACGCGCCTCAATACGAAGTCCGTAATCGGTGCTATCGAGGTCATTAATCCAAGCCAAAGTCTGTTCATTCACAGAGTCATGTCCCGTTCTAACACTCAGGCAATGTGCCATATGTCTTCTCCTGCGATTAAGCGTTTAAGCAGGTCTGGAAAAGTCTGTACGCTCAGCGGTTTGGCGATTGCGCCATTAAACCCGCTGATCCTAAGCTGCTCGACTTCCTCGTTCATTACGCTGGCGGTGAGGGCAATGATGCGGCATCCCGCGTAACGCGGATCGGATTTGATCATCTTCAACATGTCAAAGCCGTTGTGAGGCTGGACATGAATATCCAACAGAATTACATCAGGGCGCGGCGTGAGCATTTTGAGCCGTTCGCTAAAATTCACGCTGTCCGCGAAGATTGTCAGGCTGGAAATTCCCATGCCCGCTTCCATGATGAACCCCATGATTTCACGACTGAGCGGATCGTCCTCGACGTAGAGATAGGTATGCTGCTCCATTGTTCTACTGCTCCACCGCATTCAACAACTGCTTCAACGATTCGGGATGATGGGGAATTCGGAAGAAGAATGTTGAGCCTCGACCGACTTCGCTTTCTACCCAGAGTTCGCCATCATGTGCTTCGACCAGTCGCTTGCTGATTGCCAAGCCTAAACCCGTGCCGCCGGTGTGCTTGATGCCGGTTTCTGTCTGCTGGAAAGGCTCAAAAATGCGCCCGAAGTCTTCAGGTCTGATACCCGGTCCGCTGTCGCGCACCATGAAGAGCAGTGAGACGCCTTCGTTCTTGACGCTCAAGGTGATTTCGCCTTCTTCCGTGAATTTGCAGGCGTTCGAAATCAGGTTGAGCAGGATTTGACGAATACGCCGCTTATCCCCGGTGATCAAGGGTAACGGCGTTTCGATCTGGGAGCGAAAATCGACAGGTTTTCCCTTTAGGAGTGTGCGCGCAGTCGTCTGGGTCGCTTCCAGCGTTTCGTCTAAATTAATCGACGTTTCGACAAACATGCGAAGCATACCGGATTCGATTTTGGTGATGTCGAGCACGTCGTTGATCAATGCCAGCAGGTGACGCCCACTTTCCAGTGATTTATCGAGCGCGTCTTTCTGGCGTTCGTTGACGTTCCCCATCATGCCCATCGATACAAACTCGGTGAAATTGAGGATGGCGTTCAACGGGGTGCGAAGTTCATGACTCATACTGGCGAGAAACTGCGATTTGATGATGTCCGCCTGTTTGGCGGCTTCCCATGCGCGTTCGAGTTCTTCATTTTTCGCTTCGAGATCGCGGGTACGCGCTTCGACGCGGGCTTCCAATTGGTTGTTCAATTCGTGCAGTGCGGCATCTGAGCGGATTAACTGCGTGTTCGCGTTTTCGAGCCGCTGACGGCGCTGTGACTCGCGGTACTGAATGTAATAGACAAACGTGATGATCATCGCGCTGGAGAAAACGAGGTAGTAAAACAGCACCTTGATCGGCAAATTGGGGGAAATGCTGTTCATGATGAGGACAAGGAGAAGCACAACAGCGGAAACCCCAATGACTGCGCGCCGTGCAAAGAACATGCCGGTCAGCAACATCGGCACGTTGGCGAAGGCAAGCGTGCTTAGACTTGAGCCTTCGAGAAACGGGATGATCACCGCGGCGACAGCGAAGAAAGCAATTAATCCCCCGGCGGTTGCATTGGTATAGTGTCCGCGACGGTTGATAGCATACAGAATGAGCGCAAAGCCAACCGCGATTATGGCTGCGATCATGTCGGGATTTGTGATGGAACTGCTATCCAGTGTTAGCTGAAAGAGAACAACGGAAGGTCCGATAACCAGTACAACGAGCAAGAAATAGGATAACAAGCGTGAACGCTGCTGTTCTTCCTCGCTGGTGATGCTTGGATGTGGGTGAGTCAGCCTACCCATATAGGCAATTACATTCTGTATGGGTGAAGCGGCAGATTGCGAAAGATTCATCTTCGGAATGCACTCGTGTTCTTATTGGACAAAGTTTGTATCGGACATGCTGCTTACCCGCGTATCGTCTGATGGCTGGGAGTCGCTGACGGGAATGGTAAAGAAGAATGCTGCGCCATCACCTGCATCGCTTTCAAGCCATAAAGTGCCGCCATGCGCTGTAACTAACCAGTGAGAAATCGCCAGTCCTAAACCTGTGCCCCCCTGAAAACGATTCTCGGCGTTCAGTGCCTGTGTAAACGGCTTGAAGATAGCCTCCTGTTCAACGGCAGAAATCCCGGGTCCTGTGTCGCTTACGCAAAACAGGACATGCTGATTTTGGTGTTTGATGCTCAACGTGACGCTGCCGCGTTCAGTGAACTTGAAGGCATTCGAAAGCAGGTTGAGCAAAATTTGACGGACACGCCGATGATCGGCGCGCACGTACGGGAGTTCATCATCAATGTCGGTGACAAACTGAATCGGTTTGTCGACGCTCATCGTGGTGATCATGGGAAGAATCGGTTTGATAATTTCGTGAACATCGATGCGTGGGTCGATTAACAGCCGCATCATGCCCGCATCAATTCGGGTCATATCGAGCAGATCGTTAATCAGCCCTAAAAGGTGCTGACCGCTGCTCAGGGATTTTTGCAGAGCATCGCGCTGTTCCGGCGAAATTGGACCGTACATTTCCAGCGTGACGAATTCGACAAAGTTGAGGATCGCATTCAAGGGCGTGCGGAGTTCGTGGCTCACATTGCCGAGAAACTGTGTTTTGATCCGATCGGCGCGTTCAGCACGTTCGCGGGCGGCTTCTGCTTCTTCTTGCGCGGCGACTGCTTCGTGTGTACGTTCGGCAACCCGTTGTTCTAGGGCGGCTTCGTTGTCTCGAAGCTGCTGATTCGCGGCTTCTAACGCGGCGCGTTGATCGCGCTCCAACCTGGCACGATGGGTAAAAAACACCATAAAGATCAACGTCGTGATCGCAAAAACAATACTGATACCAATGTTGGTTGTGACCAGTGTCATGGGTGATACGGTGGCGAGTACAACCTGTACAGCAAAACTGGCGAAAAACAGAATGACCAGCGCGCGAACAGGCAGCAGGGTAGCGGTGATAATCATCAACATACTGGTAAACAAAAGCCAAGCGAGATCATGCGTAGCGAGCGGCGAAAAATGGATGAGTGCGAAGTTTAAGCCGACAAAAAGCACAGAACTTACTTGCAGTTTTCCGTGCCTGTTCAAGAAATAGATGCCGAGTGTCAATGCGTCGGCGATCCAGACTGCGATCACCGTTTCGGTCACGGCTCCAGCGCGTGCGCTCAGCAAGAGGGAAGCGAGCGCGGAAACAGCCGTAATCGTGAGCGTCATTTGAGAGAGCAGCATTGAGCGACGGCGGTCTTCAATGCTTGTTAAAGATGGGTGCGGTTGTGTAAGCTTTCTCCAGACACGCCATAGCATAGGGTCTGCCGTAAATTCTGTCTTCATAAGCCGCGCGTTCTCCCCAAATGCATCTATCCTTAGAATACAACGACATAACATATGGGGGATACTGTCTCAGCGTACAGGCTTTAGCCACGAGAAATACCTGTCTACATGGACAGGTATAATGTGAAATTCGTATATGTTTTTATGAATTTGACGGGGATCACACGAGGTTATTCTTGGCGGCAAGCACGATCGCTTCGGATCGCGTTTCTACTCCCATCTTTTGCAGAATATTGACGATATGAAACTTGACGGTTGATTGACTGATCACGAAACGGGCGGCGATTTCTCCGTTGTTCTGCCCCGCCGCCATCGCTTTTAGAATTTCAAGTTCGCGGGAGGTCAATTTGAAATCACGCTGCTGCGGCTGGGTGGCATTTAACAGCACACGTGCCGCCTCGGATGACAGCACGGTATTGCCCTGATAGACGGTTCGGATCGTGTTGACGAGATCGCGCAGAAGTGCCCCTTTCATGATGTACCCGACCGCGCCTTTGGCGAACATAGCATGAACGGTTTCATCATCTTGAAAGCTGGTGAGCGCGAGAATCTTCGCCTGAGGGTAGTTTTGGAGGATTCGTTCTGTCGCTTCGATCCCATCCATGACAGGCATCACGATATCCATCAGGATGACATCAGGCTGATACTGAGCGGTTAAGAGGATGGCTTCTTCGCCATTGCCGCACTGTGCTATTAAGCGTATATCATCGACTGTCGATAACACCTTCGCAATCGCCTGATGTATATGCGCGTGATCATCAACCAGCATAACGCGAATTTTGGGAGAATTATCCATAATTCTACATACACAATCGATGGCATATATAAGAAAATATCTATCTAACATTTTAGCACAAATAATGTGGATTTCGGCGCGTATTTGACAGCCAAAATGGAACGATGCGAGAACGGGGCTGCTGCGCTAGGATGGATAGCCTTTGAAGAGTTCACAGATTACGATTATGACCATTCCTCAACATCACAGTGCTATCTCTATCATCGGCGTTCCAACCAACAGTTCCGGTACAGACGATGGTGTCGCACGCGCGCCGGGTGCGTACCGCCGCGCCGGATTGATCACGCGGTTGGCACATCATGTCAATGTGTATGATGAAGGCGATGTTTACTTTACGCCGCCGACTCCGGTACGCGATCCCGTAAGCGGCATTATCGCGCCGCAAACGTTCATCGAAATGATTACGGCTGTGGATCAGGCAGTCGGGCGCACACTCATTCAAGGGCGGTTTCCGGTGGTGATGGGCGGGGACTGCGGGCTGCTGATCGGCTGTCTGAATGCGGTGCGGCGGCGGATCAGCCCGCCCGCACTGCTGTTTGTTGATGGACACGAGGACGCATATCCTCCGCATCGTTCACCGAGCGGCGAATCCGCCGATATGGAATTGGGGATGCTGTTAGGGCGTTCAACAGATGGACTGCCGGATGCGCTGACGGAGATGCTGCCGCTCGTCACGGTGGATGATGTGGCGATGGTGGGAATCCGCGATCGTGAGGTGCTAAAACAAGAGGGCATCGCATCGCTGCGTGATAGAACGTCGATTTTGATGTTCGATGATCAAGCGATCATGCAAGGCAACGGACTCACGATTACCTGTGATGCTTTGACTCATATCGGGGCGGATCGGCGGCGCTGGTGGCTTCATACCGATCTCGATGTGCTTTCGACGGCGGCACTTTCAGCCGTGGATTATCATCAGCCGGGAGGATTGGATTGGGAGATGCTGACAGCGATTACAACCATGGCGCTGGCATCCGAAAACGTCGTCGGATGGGATATCACGATCTATAACCCGGATATGGACGCAAACGCGGAGCAGATAGAGCGGATCATCACGTTCATTGAAGCTGGCATTCAGGCGTATGTGAGCAGCGAGACGCTTTGATCATGAAACACCACCCGTACGATCTCGTCATGATTGGTACGGGTGCGAGTGCTGCCGCTGTTGATCAGGACTTAAACCGTTTCCGCATCATGCGCTTTTAGGCACGACGGCGCTTTTTTCGAGGCGGGCGGCGGTACGTGTGACCAGCAGACTGAGCGCGATGGCGACGAGCGTCATACCGATTGTGCTTATGGGGGCAAGCGTCACCATTGTGAGCAGTGCAATGATCGGGTTGCCGAGCGTGATCGCGGCGATTGCTGCCATTGCTGCTGTCATCGGTACGAGGGGCGGTAAACCCGGCACGACGAAACTAATCAACATGGCAAGGATCGCACTGCTTGTCATCAACGGGAGGAACGTGCCGCCTTTCCAGCCTGAGTTCAGGAGTACCGGCACAATTAACAGCTTAAGAAGCCCGGACAATAACAGCGTCGTCCATGCCATATCCAGCCCATGCACTTGAATATCGTGGAGGCTGTGCTGACCGGAAAATAGGATGAGCGGAAACAGCGCGGCAGCGATGCCGAAGATCGCGCCGCCGACCAAACCGCGCCAGAATGGGACATGCTGATAGGCGGCTGCCCACCGGCGCAGCATGCGGTGCAAATTGAGGAATAAGTAACCCGCGAAAATGCCGATCACACTGGCGGGAAGTGCCCAGAACAGGTGATCCCACGAAAATTCATAGAGGCTTGCGTCAAAAAAGCCGCCTTCGCCCAACACGCCGCCCGCGATCGCTACCCGTACAAAAGCGAACAATCCGACCGCAATTCCGGCGATGAGCAGCACCCGATGAATCCGGGGCGTCCAGAGTTCGGACGGCTTGCCTGCGGTTGATCCGCTCAGCCGCCGGAGTTGATCGGCGGCGAGTGATGAAAGTCCACCGCTTAGACCAAACAGCGGCGCTTCAGGTCCGAGACTCGCGCCTGCTGACAGCGAAATAAACGAGGTGATCATCCCCTGCGGGATGTGCGCGGTATCGAAGCGTTTGTGGGCGCGGAACTCGCGGAGTTCTTCTTTCATTTCTTTCGGGTGATCGCCTAAGTAGCGCTGGCAAAGCCCGACGAGCGCGCCGCCTGCTGTACAGATCAGGAGGATATACCACGCCTGTATGTGTTCAAATCCGAGCGCGGCGGGGATAGTCTCCCATACGAAATCGATGCCCGCGTAGAGCACAACCCAGAACAAGCCCGCTGCCGCGCCAATCAACGCGGAAAATAGAAGGGCGACGAGGAGCAGCAGATAAAAACGAGGCTGCATGAGCCAATGGGAAGCGCGCATAGGGGCGGAATCCTTATTCATCGTCGAGTTGGATCGGGAAGGAACGCGGGAGGCGGAAATAAAAGCGGCTGCCGACTCCGGTTTCGCTTTCGACGCCGATCATGCCGTAGTGAAGTTCAACCAACCGCTTACAGATGGACAAGCCTAACCCGGTGCTTTTTTCGCTCCCGGTCGGGCGCCGACCGAGCTTTTGAAAAGCGGTGAACAGCTTTTCTTGATCACCGATGGAAATTCCCTGACCTTGATCGCGGACGCTCATTTCCAACCATTCGCCACCGTCAATTAAGCGCGCGGATACGGTAACGGTTGTGTCCCCGTGCGAGAACTTGAACGCGTTGCTGATCAGGTTGTTCATCACCTGTTCAATGCGGTTGGGGTCGAACATGAACGGCGGTATGTTTGCGGCGAGATCGGTCACGAGTTCGATCCCTTTTTGTTCGCCCAAGCGGTAATTCAGCTTGATGACGCGATCCATGAAGCGGTAGACATCGACAATATCCGGCTGCAAGTTGATTTTGCCGGATTGAATCGCGGTGATGTCGAGCAGATCGTTCAGGAGATTCAGCATCTCCTGTGCTGTGTTGCGGATGTGAATGATAAAATCGCGCATTTCATCATGCGATGTGCGCGGATCGAGGAGCAGATCGCCGTAGCCGCGAATGATCGTGATCGGCGTTCGTAAGTCGTGCGCCGCCATGCCGAGCAGCGCATCTTTTGTTTCGTCCATCCGTTTTAAGCGCTCGTTCGCTTCGGCAAGTTCGGCGGTGCGCTCTTCGACGCGACGTTCAAGCAGGGCATTGGCAGATTGAAGCTCGACCAGCAGTTCACGATTTTGGACGATGAGTTGATAGCGTTCAAAGGCTTCGTTGACGATCGTCTCTAGTTCGATGGGGTCCCACGGCTTAGGAATATAACGGAATACGTTCCCGTCATTGATCGCCGCAATAACAGCTTGAATATCGGCATAGCCTGTGAGCAAGAGGCGGATCGCATCAGGGAAGTCGTTTTTTACCCGATGGAAGAATTCGACGCCGTTCATGCCGGGCATGCGTTGATCAGAGATGATCACCTGAATAGGCACTTCGGTCATTACGCGCAAGCCTTCATCGGCGCTTTGTGCCGTATGGACATCGTGTTTGCGACGAAACTGGCGCGATAGAGCCTTGAGGATTTCTTCCTCGTCATCGATCACCAGCAGTTGACCGCGCGTGCTGCTCAACGTCATGCGTGTAAATCCTTCGGAATCTGCAATGTGAATGTACTCCCCTTGCCGGGGGTTGAATCGACGGTAATTGTGCCTTTGTGCCGCCCGGCGATCACCTTGTGGGCGATCGCTAATCCTAAGCCTGTGCCGCTGCCCACTGGTTTGGTGCTGTAAAACGGATGGAAGATGTTCGCCATCACTTCGGGCGACATGCCTTTACCCGTATCGCTAAATTCCAGCCGGATGTGATCGGTTTCGTTTCGACCGCGAATCGTCAGCGTGCCTGTCCCCTCAATCGCTTGCGCGGCATTGACGATGATATTTAGGAACACTTGATTCAACTCTGCCGGATAACATTTAACGGGCGGAAGATCGTCCATATCGAGGATGACTTCAACGCGATCCTTTAATTCTAGACGGGCGATCATCAGTGTGCTTTGAATGTCATCGCGCAAGTTCGTTAGCTTGAGTTCGGCTTCGTCGAGGTGCGAGAATGTCCGCAGCGCATCCACGATACGCTTGACGCGGCTCAAGCCATTGAGGGATGACTTGAGGAGATCATCCACATCATCGACGAGAAAATCGAGATCGGCGGCGGCTCGAACAGCGGCGGCGGCGATTTGTTGGTCTTGTGATCCGGTCGCGGTGATGACTGCTTCAAGCTGCTGAAAAGCGCTGTTCAGATCGCGGATCGTCATTTGCAGGCTGTAGAGATTGCTGTTCACGAACGAGATCGGGTTGTTGATCTCATGCGCGACTCCCGCGACCATCTGACCGAGGGCGTTCATCTTTTCGCTGTGGATCAGCATCGCCTGAGTTTCGCGGAGTTCGTTGATCGTCCGTTCGAGCGCGGCTTTGCGGGCGATTAACTCGGCTTGTGCGATAACGCGGTCGGTTACATCGGTTTGTACACCAACAAAATGAGTCAGCCTGCCGAAGTCATCCAACACGGGGGCGGTGAACAGCTCATTCCAGAACAGCGACCCATCGCGGCGGTAATTTCGGATGACGATTTTGCATTCCTGTGTATCACGCATTGAACCACGAAGGCGGACTAGTTCAGGCTGATCACGGTCGTCATTTTGGAGAAAGCGGCAGTTGCGCCCGATCGTTTGTTCAGGTGAATAGCCCGTGATGCGCGTGAATGCCTCGTTGATGTAGATCAGCGGCATATCGGGCGAGTGTGCATCGGCGATCGTAATTCCGCAGGAACTCGCGCCCATAGCGCGGTCATGAAGTTTTAGTTGATCTTCAATTGAAAGTGGCGCGTTCATAGAAAAGTAGTGTGCGGTCTATTTACATTAGCAGTACAGAACAGCGCGCAAAGGGGATTCACCCGTGCGATACGATCCCCGTCTCCCATATGTAAAGATGAGAGCGGGGATGCATCAGGGGAACTGCTGCCAATTTGATCAAGCGACAGACGGTTACTTATTGTCTTTCTCAGTGCGCGATCCTACTTCGACTGGCTGCCGCTGCGGAATTTGCACAAACGGCGCTGGTGTACTTGCTGCGGTTGGAGGTGCAGGCGGAGCAGCAACAGGCGCAGCAGGCGGAGGTGCGACTGAGACGCTCGGTTCGGCATTTTCGGTCACTAATGCCTGAATGCCTGCGCGTACTTCGCCAAGAAGCCTGTGCAAACGCTTCTCCATTTCGGCAAGCGAGTCCAACACGTATTGATCGGCATCCTGCGTGATGTTATCGGCTTCCGCGTTGGCGGCTTCGATAATCTTATCCGCTTTCGACTTGGCAAGCTGTACGAGCGACTCACGGTCGATCATCTGGTCGCCGCGTTCGCGCGCCATTTGTACCAACCGGGCGGCTTCTTCATTCGCCTGTGCCAGAATGCGATCACGCTGCGCTAAGACGCGGGCAGCTTTTTCGATCTCTTCCGGAATCGAGATACGCATCTGATCGATGATTTCCAGAATGCGTTCCTCGTCGATCAACGTAAATTTGCTGAAGGGAATGTGACGCCCTTCATCGATCAGGTCTTCCAGTCGATCTACCAGATGTTGAATGTCCATCGTCAGCCTACCCCTTTTTCGTAAGCTTGGGATCGCCTCTACCCTTGCGCGCGCAACTGCGCGAAGCGATCTGCCAGTGCATCCGCTACAAACGGCGGAACCATGCTCGATACATCGCCGCCCAGTTCCGCGATTTCTCGCACGGTACTGGAACTAATGGCGACATGCCGATCGTCGGTCATAATCGACACAGTTTCGATTTCAGGGGCAAGGCGTTTATTTGCCAACCCCATACGGAACTCGAATTCAAAATCCGAGAATACACGCAAGCCCCGGACTAATACGAGTGCATCCTGATCTCTGGCATAGTCTACAGTGAAACCGGAAAACGGTGCAACCCGGATGTTCGGCGCATTTTGAAATGCTTCTTGTGCTAAGCGAACCCTCTCCTCGACGGAGAATAGGACTTTTTTCTTGGGCATGTCATACACGCCGACAATTACTACTTCGAAAATCCGAGCGGCACGTCTGGCAATATCGATGTGTCCGTTATGGATCGGATCAAACGAGCCGGGATACAGAGCGCGAGTCATGCCGATCTCCAATGTTCAATAAATAAGCATCTTACCTAATTTCCATGCATTTGTGCAACACGCGCCCGTGTTTTAGGGGTAGTACCTAATTCTGCCCCCTAAAACCGAACGCGGATTGCCCGGTGTTACGAAACGTCGGTACGCTCGTCTTTGAGCATTTCGACGCGTTGTGCCAGCAGACGATGTTCTTGCAGCTTCAGGTCGGGGTCTTCTTCGTAGAGCGTACGCGCTTCACGCTGCGCTAATTCGACCATTTCCGGCGTCATCATTTCGCCCAGTTGGAATCTTAGATTGCCTTGTCCGCTCTGCCGCGTCCCGATCAAATCGCCTGCGCCGCGCTGTCTGAAATCTTCTTCAGCCAGTTTGAAGCCGTCGGGGTTATCGCGCACGATTTTGAGCCGTTCGATGGCGGCGGCGTCATTCGTGTCGCTGATCAACAGGCAGTAGGAGGGGAATCCGCCGCGCCCAACACGTCCTCTGAACTGATGAAGCTGCGCCAGCCCAAAACGGTTTGCCCCTTCCATCATGATCACGGTCGCGTTGGGAATATCGACACCCACTTCTGCAACCGAGGTTGTCACCAAGACATCGAAGCGGCGATCGCGGAAATCCGCCATGACCTGCTCTTTTTCGGCGGGTTTCATTTTGCCGTGCAGCAATCCCACCTTGAAGCGGTGGAATACGCCTTGCAGTTTTTCGTATTCTTCGACTGCTGCTTTCGCCTCGGTGATGGTTTCTGAGGCTTCGACCAGCGGATAAACGACAAATGCTTGATGTCCCTGCTGGAGTTCGCCTTCAATCCATTCATAGGCGCTTTCGCGGCGACCCGGCGGCACAATGTAGGTTTTGACGGGGATACGTCCGGGCGGCATTTCATCAAGGAGCGACAAATCGAGATCGGCGTGTACGGTCAACGCGAGTGTACGCGGGATCGGTGTGGCGGTCATGACCAAGAGATGCGGATTCGTGCCTTTGCCACGTAGCGCGCCGCGCTGTTCAACACCGAAACGGTGCTGCTCATCGATCACCGTCAGCGCAAGCTCTTTGAATGCTACGCCTTCGCTGATAATGGCATGTGTTCCAATTACCACATCAATTGACCCGTCCGCAAGACCTGCGAGCACGCGCTCACGTTCGCTTGACGAGATCGATCCGGTCAGGAGGGCGGCAGCGGGAGGACGCCCATAAGGGAGCACTTCTAATGGAGTCTGCTCAAGGGCAAGACTGATGTTTCGATAGTGCTGTTCCGCGAGAATGCTAGTAGGAGCCATCAACGCGGCTTGTTTGCCGTGCATCAATGCCACCGCGATCGCGCTCACGGCTACGGCGGTTTTACCGGAACCGACATCTCCCTGCACAAGCCGGTTCATCGGAACGGTTTTGGCAAGATCGCGGCGAATTTCATCGATCACCCGCGTTTGGGCATTGGTCAGGGGATACGGGAAAACTGCTCCAGCGAAAACCGCGACATCTTCTTCTTCAACAGGCATCGGGATGGCGGGGGCTTGCTGCCATTGGCGGCGTCCGCTCAGGATCGCAAGTTGAAGCAGCAGCAGTTGATCGAAAACAAAGCGCCGCCGCGCATGCAGCAGATGATCTTCGCTTTCGGGGAAGTGTAAATTGCGAACAGCCCATCCCAGATCTGCGAGATCGGCGCGTTCAAGCACTGATTCGGGTACATAATCGGGGATGCGCTCCGCCCAGAACTCGACGGCGGTTTCCATCCAGCGGCGCAGTACGCGCGCGGTGAGTCCCTCGGTAAGCGGGTAGATCGGAACGATGCGGACGTTTTGCAGGTCTTCCACATCCAGATAATCCCATTCGGGATTGGTCATCTGAATGCGCCCATTATAGAGCGTTGTTTCACCGTACAGGCAGATTTGCTGACCAAGACGGATTTGTTTTTGCAGATAGAACTGACCAAAGAATGTAACACCCAACGCCGCAGTGCCATCATCAACGGCGATGTAGTAATCCTTGCGATTGTTCTTGCCTACGCGGACTTCCGCAACGCGCACCGTGCCGATTACTGTCACCCGCTGTTTTTCTTCAAGGCGGCTGATGTAGTGAATGCGGGTGTAATCGTCATAGCGGCGCGGCAGGAAATTGAGCAGATCGCCAATCGTTTCGATTCCCAGTTTATTCAGGCTTTTCGCCTTCTGGGGTCCGATTCCCTTCATCCGGTCGATAGGGGCGCTCAATCCGCGCAGAATATCGGCATTCTCATCGGCTGGTCGCACTGGTCGCGGCATGCGGGGTGGGCGTGCCAGTTTGGGCGGCACAGGAATATCCATTTTGACGGGAACGCGCGCCGATGCATAAACATCATCCAGACTGCTGAAGTCATCATCCGAGCGCATACTGCCATCAGCGATTGAATCGTTCGGCGGCTTGGCGGATGGTGCGCGATCCTGACGGCGATCTTTGCCGCCCTTTTCTTTTTTGTCACGCGGCGGGCGCGCAGACTCAGCGCTCGAAATACGCGGCGACGGCACATCGGTCATATCGCCCTGAGCGAGCGGTGTATCTCCAATTGGTGCATCGTCATAAGCGGGCGGCGGCGCGGCAACCAGCGGACGTCGTCGATCACCATCGCGGTTTTTTTCGCGGCGTTGTTCTTGATCTGCACCCGGCGGCTTGGCGCGTTCGTGATCTTCACGCTTTTCGCGCAGCGATCGATCTTCACGCGGTGGTTGTGCGGTGCCGCGCATCTTTTCTCCGCGTTCTTGTCTTGGCGGACGCTCAGCACGCGGAGACGCTTCGCCCGATGCCCCCGACTCGTCCGCTGGCGCGGGTCGATTGCGCGGCGGGCGATCTTCACGCGGCGCGCGTTCGACTGACGGGGTAGGGTGCGGCATGGCTGCCCAACGCGCTTCGGCTTCCGAAAGCCGTGCCTTATATTCTTCTGGCATGGGTACGCGGTTGGTGATGCGATCCAACATGTACGTGACGAGTACATGGCGATCGTCTTTATGTTCTGCGATGGGATAGTCGCGCAGAATGCTGGCGATTTCATCAATGAGGAGCAGATGCTCCGGTTTGCGCGCTTGAGTCTCCGCCTGACGAATCCAATCGTCGGCGTAAGCGCTTAAACCGGAAGTCACGGCTTTATCTTTGTAGCCCTGCTCGCGCTCAAGTTTGAGAATCTTAACCAGTATTTCAAGTGCCGATGGCATGATCGGGTTCGTTTCTCCAAGATTTCTCGACTAGCGCCACGCCAACCCCACCCGGACCGATATTCGTTCCAATCGCCGGGGTGATGAATATCGAAGTCAAGGTGCCGGGTGGCATAAAGTCTTTGACCATCTCTGCGAGTGTACGTGCGCCTGATGGATTGTTGGCGTGCAAAATCGCCAGCTTTTCGAGCGGCGCGTGCTTCTTCACTTTTGCTGCTAGTTCATCGATGGCGCGGCGGAATGTTCGCACACGTCCATCATTTTTGACTTCACTTTCGTAGACGTGAATCATCGGCTTGATCTGGAGAAGCGCGCCAATATTCGCCGCTGTCCATCCGACACGCCCACTTCGACGCAGATATTCCAGCGTTTCAAGCGCACAGTACACATGTGTGTGTAGGCGAATCTTCGCAAGTGCTTTCCGAATCGCTTCGATATCGCCGCCTGTCTCCTGGGAGATTTCCCATGCAAGGACAAGCTGCCATCCCAAGCCAAACGTCAGGGTTCCGCTATCAATCAGTGTATAGCGATCTTCCGGCAACCGCTGGAGTGCCAGCCTCATCGCATTATATATCCCACTGAGGGTTGCAGGCACGGTCAATACAAACAGGTGATCGACATCTTGAGCGGCGCGCAGAATATATTCTTCAGCCAGCCCTGTCGACATTGCGGATGTGGTGGGATTAGGGCGAATGTGGGGAAGCTCAGAATAGTATTTCTCGCGCACCAATTCGACACCGTCGTCTGCATAGCTGTTGTTGTTGTAATTGATAAATGCCGGAACGACGGTAATCCCGTATTTCTCGACAAGGTCTGGGGGAAGATCACAAGTGCTATCGGTGATGAAGCCAATTCGTTGAGTCATGATCTTATTCTCGTCCAGATTCACTTTCCAAAATGACTAAGCCTGTTGCATCCGCACCAATGAGCGCCGCGAGTGACGCTCCGTACAGCGCCGATGGAAACGGTTGGTTAGGAAAATCGACAGCCAGTCGATCCTGAAGCATTCGCGCGGTATCGTTGGGGTAGGGCTTGTGCTGGAGCAATACCGCTTCATCAAGATCGGTGAACTCGCTGGCGAACTCTGCCAATCTTTCAACTGCTTGAATCCGCGTGCGGACTTTTTCCATAAGGTGCAGCTCGCCATTTTCCATGGTGACGAATGTTTTTGTGCCCAACATTGTCCCCAGTATGCCATGAGATGGCGACATAAAACCGTTCTGCACGAGGTAATCCATCGTTTCGACATAAAAGACGGCGTACACACGATCGATTGCGCTGCGTACTGACCGCACAATTTCGTCGAAATCATCATTTTTGGCAGCCATACGCGACGCCATCATCACCAGCAGCGCCAGTGCTGTCGAAATCGAAGCCGAATCGATGACCTCTAGGCGTGTATGACCTAACAGGGTTTCGGCGGCTGCTTTTGCGTTTTCCCAGCTTTTCGAAATTGTCCGTGAGGGATGCAGCGAGATGATCGCGCCGCCTGCTCGCGCCAACCGCTCGTAAGTTTCCTGATATTCAGCAACCGACGGCGGCTCTATATGCGGTGCCGTCGGTTGATGGCTGATTAACCGGATCGCTTCTTCTGCATCCAGATCGATGCCTTCCCGAAATACCCGCCCTTGAATCGTCAAACGATTCGGGAGAATAGTGATCGGCGGCGCTGCAGATGGGAAATGCGCGCCGCTGTCTGTGACGATATGGATCGGCTGATGCCCGGCTATCATGGCGGGGACGCTTATTCCAGCGCGATGAGATACGGATAAAGTGGCTGATTACCCGCAATCACTTCGTACTGCAAGCCGTCATATTCTGCGCGAATGTCTTCGACCATCGCTTTTGCTTCCCGTTCGGTGATGCCTTCACCGTAATAAATGGTCGCGCGTTCTCGTCCATCTGCGCCGCTGATACGGAACAGATCACTGATCAGATCAAGCATTCGATGGCTGGCGGTCACCAGATTGTCATCAATTAAGCCGATCCACTGTCCTTCGCGGATCGTCAGCCCATTGGTGGTGGTATCGCGCACCGCCTGAGTCACTTCTAGGGTGACGACGTAATCGAGCGCTTCGGTCATCGCCTGCGCGACTTCGTCAATCGTCGGTTCGCCTGTGGTCAGCAGATTGGCGTATTCGAGCATTCCGCTGATGCCCTGCGGAATGGTCGCACTCGGTACAACGCGCACCTGTTTTTCGTCCATCTGGCTGGCGGCGCTTTGGGCAGCGAGCAGAATGTTTTTGTTATTGGGCAGCAGAATGATCTTATCGGCGTTGACTTTGTTGATCGCGTCGAGGAAATCACCCGTGCTGGGGTTCATCGTTTGACCGCCAAGGATGACATACGAAGCACCGACATCAAAGCCTTCGCGGAATATCCGTGCAATCCCGCGACCGCTGGCGACGGCGATCACCGCGATGCTGGAGGTTGATGTGTCTTCAAAACTTGATGGTTCAGTATCGTGTTCTTCGTGATTCTTGCGGTTTTCGACATATTGGTGATACTGCGCCTGCATGTTCTCGACCACGACATCATCGAGGCTCGCACCGAGCTGGATCGCATAGTTGAGCGGATCAGCAGGATTATGGACATGGACATGCACTTTGATGAGTTCGCTGCCGCCGACGACAAGCGTCGACCAGCCCATGTTATTGATGTCCTCGCGCACCTGCTCGATCACCATACCCGTGCCGCGCATTAAGAACTGAACATCATAACCGTAACCAAGCTCGTCTTCAGGTTCGAGCGCCTGCTCCCACGAATCTTCTTCGTTTGGACTCACCACTTCTTCTGCTATCTCCTTGCCGATTAAGGGAAACAGTATCCCCTCAAAAATCAAGACTAAGCCCTGACCGCCCGAATCCACGACGCCCGCTTCTTTCAACCGGGGGAGGAGATCAGGGGTGCGGCGAAGCGACGAGCGACCCGCAAACACCATCTTTTTAAGCAGCCCGACGAGATCATACATCTGTGCATGATGGTCGATTACCGCTTGAGTCATCGAACGTGTTACGGTGAGGATCGTGCCTTCGACCGGATTCTGAACGGCTTTGTAGGCTTTCTCGTTGGCGAGTTTGCATGCTTCAGCAAGCCCATCAGCGGTGAGTGTTTCCTCGTTTTTCAACGCTTCGGCGACACCTGCCCAGATTTGCGAGAGGATCACGCCGCTGTTTCCGCGTGAACCCATCAATGCGCCTTCGGCAAGCGCAACCGCGACCTGCCCCACATGATTTTCGGTAATTTCTGTGACACGCTGAAACGCGTAACGCATCGTCAGATACATATTCGTGCCTGTATCGCCATCTGGCACGGGGAATACGTTCAGACGATTGACCTTTTCTTTGTTCTTTTCCAACCAGAGCACGCCTGAACCAAGTAACCGCTTGAGGCGGTTGCCATCGATGACGAGGTTATCCCGGCTGTAATAAGTTTTCGTTGCTACCATGATTGCGCCCAATCCTAGTTAGTTCTTCTGTAAACAACTCACGAAAACATTTCAGCGTATTGTACACGCTTGTTTTGGCTTGTCATGCGGTCTGCTTCATGGTAACATGCACGTCCTGTTTCGTCTGCGAAAGCTTTCAGTTTAAGGCGTGAATCATGGCTGTTTGTAGCTCTTGCGGGAAGAAGCCGATGTTCGGGAACACCCGCAGCTTCTCGATGCGTGCCAGCCGTCGCAAGTTCAGCCCCAACGTTCAACGCAAATGGACGGTGAACGAAAAGGGCGAACGGGTACGTGTTTACCTGTGCACCAAATGCATTAAGACCCTGGCAAAAGTTTAAGTTCCACATCATCTCATCGATTGTAAAAGCATAGGGACGAGGGAAACAATAACCCCTCGTCCCTATGTCTTTTCCCCCCCAAGCGCCGTCTTCAGGCGCGTCATGTTTTCGGCAACAGAAGCGGCGGCGTTAAACACCGCGCTCCCCACTACAAGAATCGACGCGCCAGCCTCAACAGCAGCGGCGATCGTCTTTAGGTTAATGCCCCCATCCACGCTGATCGCAAAAGAATATTTATGCGATTTCCGCAGTGCTTCGGCAGCGCGCACTTTTTCCAGTGTGTGCGGAATGAGCGGCTGCCCGCCGAAACCCGGTTCAACCGTCATGATCAGCAGCAGATCAATCAGCGGCAGCAGATTGATCACCGCGTCGAGCGGTGTATCGGGCTTAATCGAAATGCCCGCTTTCGCGCCGAGCGCATGAATGGCGGCGATCGATTTTTCGGGATCGGGTGAGGCTTCGACGTGTATTGTGATCCAGTCCGCACCTGCTTCGCGGAACGTGGGCAGCAGGTGATCCGGATCAACGGTCATGAGATGAACATCAAGCGGTAGGGCGGTTGCACGTTTGACCGCGCTCACAACGATTTGACCCATCGTGATCGGCTCGACGAACTGCCCGTCCATCACGTCAATATGAATCTGAGAAGCGCCCGCTTCTTCTGCCGCTTTGACTTGCTCCCCTAACCGGGTGAAGTCTGCGGAGAGGATAGACGGTGCTAACCTTGGTGATGTACTCACCGCGTTCACCTTTCAAAACAGAAGCGCGCATTTTACCTTAAGGATTTCCAAAAATGTAGGACGGATGTGGTACCGGACATCAGCCTATACAGCTTTCAGAATTGAAGCGGCGCGTATTCTTTCGCTTCAATTCTGGAACACGTGATTCTATCATCTGTTACGATGGTCATTTCTTCGTGTGAAAACTTGATGAGACTTCTGATTGTAGGGATACGAGAGCGAGCCGAGCATCAGGTTATACTCAGATTGATCACACTTGGGTACAGGAGATGATGCAATGGCAGATATGCAGTACCGCCGTCTGGGAACCTCTGGAATCAAGGTGAGTGCGATTTCATTGGGTGCATGGCTGACTTACGGGAGCGATCGGGTTGCGGAAGAAAAAGCGATCGCATGTGTTCACGCGGCAGTGGAAGCGGGGATCAATTTTATTGATGTGGCAGATATTTATGCGTATGGACGCGCCGAAGAAGTGGTGGGACGCGCGATCAAAGGCTTGAAACGGTCTGATCTCGTGATCAGTACCAAAGCGTATTGGCCGATGAGCGATAACATCAATGATCGCGGCTTATCGCGCAAGCACATTGTTGAATCCGTTGAAAAATCACTCAAAGGGTTTGGGCTAGACTATCTCGATATTTTCTTCTGCCACCGCTTTGATCCCGAAACGCCTCTTGAAGAAACCGTAATGGCACTCGATGACCTGATTCGGCAGGGGAAGATCCTGTACTGGGGGACTTCGATGTGGACGGCGGGAAATATCGCCGATGCTTACGATGTAGTCAGTCACTATCGCGCCCATCGTCCGGTAACGGAACAGCCGCTTTACAACATGCTCGATCGCCATGTGGTTGAAGGTGACCTTGAAAAAGAAGTCGCAAAGCATGGGATGGGCTTGGTGGTGTGGAGTCCGCTGGCGCAAGGCGTGCTGACGGGCAAATACAACGACGGCGTGCCGGATGACAGCCGCGCCAAAAATGTTGATTGGGAATGGTTCAAAACACAGGTGACAGACGATCGCCTCTCGAAAGTTCGGCAGATTACCGCGCTGGCGAACGAGATGGGGACGACAACCGCAGCGCTCGCGCTGGCGTGGGTGCTTAAGAATCGGGTGGTCGCCAGCGCGATCATTGGTGCAAGCCGCCCTGAACAGATTCACGAAAATCTGAAGGCGCTTGATGTGGAAATTACGGACGAGATCAGCGCGAGGATTGAGCGGATCTTGGCGAGTAAATCGACGTAAGG
>CALBRY010000371.1 GCA_937927665.1 uncultured Chloroflexota bacterium | reverse complement strand
ATCGGCTGCTGTCAGCGTGATCGTCTGCGTGCCGTTCGGTGCAAGCCCGCTGATCATGCCTGTCTGTGCGGTCGCACTGTTCGTCACGTTCGTGACGGTGTAATCCACGGTCGTCAACATCTGACCGCCCGTATTCGTCACCGTAAACGTGAGCGGCGAACCGCACACCTGCTGAACGGTCAGCACCGGAGCCGTGTTACAGCTATGCGCCGCATTGAGCGTCGCGTAGCCTGTTACCGTTCCGTCGCTGAAGAAGGTGTAGGTGTCATACGGGTTGCTGCCGCCCGGCAGGGAAATATCGAGATGCTCCCCGTCGTTCAGTTGGAAACTGCCGGATGTCACCGTGCCGCCGCCCGAATTGGTGATGACATAATCCTGCGCGACATCCATCGGTCCGAACGACAGCGCATCATTGCTCACGCGGAAGTACGGCAGATGGGTCACTGCATCGCACAGCGGTGTTACGTTCAGGACAGGCGGAACCTGGCATGACTGCGAGTACGTGAGCGCTGTATCAACCGTCTCCATTCGCACGGCATGATAGCCGCTTGGAGCCCAGAAATACCGCGTTTCGTTCGCGCCGAGGAGCAGCGTATCCGAACCGATGAGCGCATTCGTGTTCGCATCGTAGAAACGGATCACATCCGCGACCGTCATCGCAACATTGTTCATGTTGCGGACAATGAAGACTGGTTCGTTGCTTTCCCCGTCGCAGTAGGCATCAATGTCGAAGGTCGGCACGGGTGGGTTGTTCGGCGGCACTTGCAGCGGTCGCTCGATTTCTCCATCCGGCGGCGTGATCAACATCTTGACGAAGAACTGCCCCGTCGCCGAGTACGTATGACAGATGTACTCGTCTGTTGTATTGATGACCGTGCCATCGCCAAAGTCCCATCCGGTAACTCCGACGCCTGCCGCCAAAATCGCGGTGAAGCAGTACTGACCGCCGCCCTGCGGCGCAATGCTGAACGTGTTCTGTGCTTCAGCAACGGTGTAGGTGCGGATCGGCGTATTCGCGTTATCCGAGAATCCGCCTTGATTTTCGACGTGCAGTTTAACGTCAACCGTCACGCCCGGATCCGGGTACGTCCAACATGGATTCGGGTCGGTCGAGTCGTCGTAATCACCGTCGCCGTCCAAGTCCCACGAGCGGCTGGTGATCGGCGAATTGCTGATGCTCACGTCGGTATAGCAGACGGTCATCGGCGCGACACCGGCATACTGCGAGGCAACAAAGCGCGCCGCGATCGCATCCGTGTCGATCAGCGTGAATGTCAGCACAGCGGTGGTCGTACCCAGGAAACCATCGCCCCGAACGGTCGCCGTCCATGTGCCCGGAGCCATGCTGTTGACGACCGGGTTCTGCTGGTTGCGTGTGAAGTTCAGCGCGGCGTTTGTGGCGTGAACGAAGTCCCAACGCCAGTTGCCGTTGATATTCGTGCCAGTCGCTGTGAAATTCTGCTGTGTAAACCCGAACGACGAGCCGGTACGGTTTGCGAAAATACTCTGCAAGCCGCGCACGACAAACGTGAGGCTGTAGCTTGCGGTGCGGCGTCCCGCGACCGACGCATTCACGGTAACGACATACGATCCCGATACGCTGAAGCTGACGCAGCCGGGTAAGTTTTCTGTCGTGAAGTCGTTCGCGCCGAGGCTGTTATTCGCCGCGTTCCCGTTGATGTTCCACGTATAGGTGGTGTTCGACGTATTCAGGAACGGCGTGCCGCTGGTCGTATTCGTGAAACAGATCGACTGCCCGACCGGCATCGCGCCGTTCGTCCAACTACCCGCCGCGTAAGTGTACTGCGCGGTCAGCGTGCCGACGGTCAAGTCCAGTTCACGGAAGCAGGAGTGCGTGCTGTCGGTCGGGTAGCCGTCCGACTGCACATCCAAGCGCAGCGTGTAATTATCCACGCCCCACGGACCCAACTGTGCCAGCGTGAACGAAGGACTTGTCACCACGCCATCGGTTGTGACCCCTGTGATCGGCGCACCAAGTGCATAGTATGTTCCGGCGGCATCACGAACGCGCCATGTAAACGTCAGCGGAATCGCGGAGGTGTTGTCGATCGTGATCGAGTACGGATACGCGCCGGGTGTGGCGTTCGGGTTGGTGTTCCCGCTCAGAGCGCTTTCGCACTGCCAGTTCACGCCAACACCATAGGTCGAAATGTTGAGCGCGGGTGATATACATGAATCGGCGGGGATAACTCCATTTGCCGTGACGCTGTAGGTGTAGGTCAGCGTGTATTCTGTGTTTTCCTGCAAGAATTGGTACAGGAAATTGAGCGTCGTCGCGGTGATCGGCGCACCTGCCGGGTTCGTTGGCGTCAGCGTCCAGACAATGCTGCCGGTGCGCCCGTACAGGTTAGCACTGACATCCCGCAAATACGTCGCCGTCTCGCTGATGACCGGATTGGCATCGCCAATCGGCAAACCGCACGTCAGTCGGCTGTACGTGACCGCAACATTGCTCGTTCTGTTGCACGAAACGGGATCACCGTCCGGGTTGGTCACGAGCACATCGACGCGGATCGATTCATTGTTGGGGGCGGGGTCGAGAGCACCCTGATTCAAATCCCATTGAACGCTGGCGTTCGGGTCATTCGTGCGCGGATTGGGCGTGGTCAGCGTGCCGCCAACAACCGTCCATGTGTACTGCGCAGTACGTCCTTGAAGCCCGCTCAACTGCGCGGTGTAATCGCGCGTAACCGGCGTGCCGCCGTTATTGACCGGAACCGGCGACATGGGACCGCTGATGCCTGTACATTGCAGCGTGGGCCACGGAGAGACGGTCACGACTTCCGTGTCGTCGCACGATGCGGTCGCCGGACTGTAGCCAACTGCTGTGTTATTGACCGTGACTTCAACCCGAATATTGAAGACTTGATTGCCCGCTTGCGTGTCGTTGGTATTCGTCCACAGGTAGCTGGTACTCGTGCCGGTCTGGACTTCCGAGCCGTTGACGAGCCAGCGAATCTGCTGGATATCGCCCGTCGTGCGCGGTGCTAAACCGCTCAGGTTCAGGTTGAATGTGTACTGCTGTCCATTCGCGTACAACGTCCCGCTGATCGGGTTAGCGATGTTGCAATCGAGCGGCGTGTAATTGCGGACAATCGTCGCTGTCGCGTTGCAAGGCGCGCCATCATCGGTCACACCCGCATAATTGATCGTGAAACTGCCGTACAGCGTCCCGAAATTGATGTTGATCGATGACCCTGCGCCGTTCTGAATCTGCGTCGCGCCTTGATACACCATCCAGTTCTGGGTCGCCATCGTGCGGGTCAGTCCGCCGTTGTTCAGACCGTTGACGACTGCGGTGTAGGTTTGTGCGCCGGAATTCGGCTGTAGATCGAAGGTGCCGTTGATATCGCAGGTGATCGCGCGGCGTTCGATGAACAGGATATGTTCTGTCGAGGAGGTCAGTCCGTTCTGCGAATTGCGGATCGTCAGCCGGATCGTCACCGCACCCAACAGATCAAGCTGCTGACTGCCGGGATTTTGCGCTGTCGATTCAATTGAGCCGTCCGCGCCGATGTCCCATGCCCATTCGTCGTAAACGCCGGTGCTGGTATCGGTGAGCGTGAACGTTTGTCCCCATGTGATCGTTCCGCCGCCGCTGATCGTGAAATTCGCTTCCGGCGGTTCAACGACGTTGATTTGCACAGTCGCCTGTGAACTCGGATACGGCAGCGGAACAGCGGTGTTTCGCACCGTCAGTTCGACGCGGTAAACGCCGGTTGCGGCGTAATCGTGACAAACCACTTGATTCAGCGAGGTGCTGTCCACCGTGCCGTCGTCGTCAAAGTCCCATTCAACAGCGGTGACAGGTCCGGTACTGGCATTGGTGAAGCACACGGTATACAGTCCGCCAGACGCGCCGACGATCTCCCATGTGAAACCTGCAAAAACCGGGTCGACCGCCTGCGCCGCGAAAACCTCACGCGTCACGGTGTTATAGTCGCCGGGTGCAAGTCCCGGTCCACGATAACGCATCGTGATCGCGTATGGGGTTGGGCTGGCGGCGAAGGTGTAGTTAAACGCGGTTTCCCACGCTGCCGGGTTGAAACTGCTCGGATCGTTGAAGTCAAGATCGCCGTCAAAATCGAACGCGACTTCGTTAATTGGACCTGCTGCGAGGTCTTGCGGATCGATTGTGACCAGCAGCGGCGCGATCCCCGATACGGGCGTGACTGAAAAATCTGCCAGCGGCGGCGGTGCAGAGATCACCACCTGTTGATACGCCGAACCGATTAGTCCGCCTGCCGCATTGACGGTCAGGTGAATATAGAATGTCGCCGGATAGGTGATGATATCGGCGGCGGTAAACGTATAGGTGATATTCTCTGTCGTGCCGCTAAACAGCGGCGTGCCGACTGCCGGATTCATGTCCCGGTTGATCACCCATGCGTATGTCATATTCGTTCCGGCGCTCATGTTCACCGTGCCGATGGTGAACGGAAGCGTCGAGGATGCAGCAGCGGGGGTCACATCAAAATCGACGGTTAAGCCGCCGCCAATATTGATGAATCCTGTCAAAACGAATGGGCTGCCATCTGCCGGATTAGGCGTACACGTCAGCGTGACGGTATATGTTCCCGTCGTCGCGTAGGTGTAGGTCGTGTTTTGCTGCGTGCTCGTCGCCGCCGGAACAACGCCAAAATCCCACTGGTACGAGACGATATTGTTCGCATTGATGGCGCGGAAACCATACGTCAGCGGGTTATTGTCGTTATTGTCGTTGACTTCCATTTCGCACGACGTTTGCACGCGCAGCGGCATGATCGACACATCAGAAATCGGCGCTTCTTCTGTTGTTTCGATCGGTGCTTCTTCGGTTACTTCAACAGGTGGAAGCTCGGTTACTTCGGGAAGTGGATCGGGGGGAGGAATGACATCCGGTGTCGGATCGGTAGGTGGAACAAATCCATCAACCGGGGGAAAGGTTGCTTCGGTGCTTTCGGCAGGTGGTGTGCTGCCTGCGATGGGAGTAGGGTCTTCTGTTTGAGCAAAACCTCCCGACGAGCCAACTAAAAGTACAACGATAACCAAGAGAATTAACGCGATGTGATGATACCGATGTTTTGCTGACAACATAAAACCTATCCTTAGCGCGAAAATCCGCACGCAAGCAGGGTTTAACACCCTACGAACAGAGTCGGGTGGCTGCAAACCATCCACCCGTCTATAAGTTTAGGTTCGGTAGTCATCAGGTTAAGTAATGGAGAAACGAAATTTGCCTGAATTTCGCGTGAAAGTAGTAAATGTTCTTACTCGACACTTATCAGCAACATATGCCGAACAACTTATCCGTGAGGAAATGCCGGAGCGTGTAAACGCATACCCTCAAGTCCGTTTTCGCCTATCAAGTTGATCTAGCTGGGATCTCCAGAAATGATGGGCACGAAATTTGCTCAAGAGTCTGGATAACGTCCAAGTGGGCTTCCTGCCGCATCTCCTTCAGCGTCCGACTGCTCACATTGTGAATGTCTCCAGTATGGGTGGGTTCTTTCCTGTACTGGGACAGACACTCTATGGAGCATCGAAAGCATCGGTCAAACTGCTGACGGAAGGGCTGTATTCAGAACTCCTTGAAACCAATGTCCGTGTGACCGTGGTATTTCCGGGGGCGATTGCCACCAACATCACCCAAAACTCCGGTGTGTCGATCAAATCTGATGGCGCATCTTCGCGCAGTTTCCCCACCACTGCGCCCGAAAAAGCGGCTGAAACCATTGTCAACGGTATGGAGCGGGATCAGTATCGGAAAAGACTCGAAGATGATGAGTTTTCTCTATCGGATGAATCCCAAGTTTGCGACGCGCTTCATGTTCAATCAAATGAGATCGCTGCTTCCGAAGTAGAAAGCATGTGGGCTGCGACTTCTGCCACAGCCCACATACCGAACCTTCCCACCGAATCTTGTAGGAGTCAGTCCGCACTGTGTTCCTACTGCACAACACCGATAGTCAGCATGATGTTGGCATAAATTCGAGCTTCGCCGGTGGCAATGACCAACCCAACCTCTGAGTGGCGTCCAAGATCGTAGAAAGCAAATCGCTCAACCCGCTGCAATTCCAGCCCGGGCAATAAGGAAGCGAATTCGCCGAAAATTTCGGGCGTGCTGCCATCCGCGGGCTGCATCACATGAGCCGCCTCGATCGGGACAGCGGTGATCACAGATTCGAGAGCATCGGTCACTGAGATTAACCCCGGACGCAAATTGAGGTAAATATGTGCTGCAGCCGGGTTCGTATGTGTGCTAAAAGGATAGTTGCCGTCCGCAATCAACACCTTGCTGCCATGCCCCATGCTGCCTAGTGCTGCAAGGATACCGGGATGAGTCAGGTTTGTCTTGAGCATCGAAATCACTCCTTTAGGCTGTCAACTGTCACGCCCGCGTAGATTCGCTCGAAATCTTCGCGAGTAAAAACACCCGCCCCAAGACGGAGCGCATTGGCGGTTCCGGCGGCAACACCGCAGCGAAGCTGCTCGCGTACATCAGCCCCGGATGCGTACAATAAGCCCGCCACGAGGCTGTCACCCGATCCAACCGCGCTGGTGATAGTCACCTGCGGTGGACGCGCCCGCAAAAGCTGCGATCCCGCAGCCATCAGTGCGCCGTCTGCACCCAGCGATAGAACAACCTTCGTCTTGTACCGCGTGGCAACCTCGATTGCAGCAGCGGCGTATCCGTCGAGGCTGTCAAGATCGCCGCCAACAAAGTGGGCGAATTCCTGCTTGTTCGGCTTGATTAAGTCCGGCTGTGCTTCTATTCCCTGCCGGAGTGCCTCACCGCTGGCATCGAGATATACCGGGATATTTGCCAAGTGCGCGATCCTGATCAACTGCGCGTAGAAATCGGGCGGAACGCCAGCGGGTAGGCTGCCGGAAAGCACGACAGCGCGGCAGCGCGATACAAGCTGACCGAAGCGCTCGATCAATTCATGCACCTTCTCGCTGGAAACCGGCTCGCCTTTCTCGTAGATTTCGGTCATCGTCCCCGCTTCTGGATCGAGAATGGAGAGACAAGTACGCGACTCGGCACCGGTATGAACGAAGGCAGTCTCAATCCCCTCAGCTTGCAGTCCATGTTCGATGAACTGCCCGGCAAACCCGCCGACCCAGCCCGTCACCAACGCCTGTTCGCTGAGAGTTTTTAATGCTCGTGCAACATTGCAGCCCTTGCCGCCCGCCAATGCCAGCACAGACTGCGGGCGGTGGATTTCATCTAAGCGAAATGGACTCACGACGAGTGTCTTATCGACGGCGGCGTTGGCAGTGACGCATAGGATCATGATGCAACCTTAGCCGATGCACTGAAGAAGCGGATATGCTCGCGTATTGGCATTGAACGCGTCGACAGCCCGATGCGCGCTTCGGCGCATTCCAGCCAACTTTTCGGGTTACACAGAGTCATACATCCGACTCCGGCAGCAGAATAATTTTCTGGTGTGTCAGGCGGTGCGCGGCGATCTCCTCAAACACATGAGGCGCATCTAGCAGGGGATAATGATGCGAAATCATCGCCTCCAGCCATAGTTCACCGGATTGAATCGCCTGTACGGTGTCTGTCCACTCATGCCCCGGAAAAGGCGCGGAATAGGACATGAAACAACCATTGAGGGAGAGTTCCTTACGCATCAGGTCTTCGATGAACTGCATCGGCAGACTGGCATCGAGCGGCTGATTGCCACCGAGCACAATCGATCCGCGCGGTCGTGTCACCTGAATCGTTTGGGCTAAAGCCTGTGGCGCACCTGCCGCTTCGATAGCGAGATCGACGCCATCGCCTGTCAGTTTGGCAACTTCTGCTTTCACATCAACCTGCTGCGGATTCAGCACCACATGAGCGCCAAGTTTCTGGGCGACCTCAAGGTTAATCGGGTTCACATCCGTGCAGATGATCAGCGATGCTTTCAGAATCCGAAGCCACTGAACCACCATCAACCCGATTGAACCAGCGCCAAGCACCACTGCCGTTTGTCCTGACTGGAAATTCCCCAAGTCTAAGATGTGGCGTGCGACCGTTGAAGGTTCGATCAATGCTGCCAACTCAAAGGGTAGATCATCCGGCAGGATCAACGCGTTCCGTTCGGGGATTTCGACATATTCGGCAAAACCGCCCGATTGGCGCGACCCAATAAACGAATAGCTGTGACACGCCGAGTAGTAACCCCGCTGGCATTCTATGCACTCAAAACAGGGGACAAGTGGAATAACTGCGGCGTGCTTGCCAAGCAGATCGGGGTTGACATCTTCGCCAACGGCGGTAATCACGCCCGCAACCTCGTGACCGAGGATCAGGGGATACATGCGATGCCCTTTGGCATAGCGGCTGATATCAGAACCGCAGATAGAAGCGGCTTTCACCTTCAAAAGGAGATGCCCCTTTGCAGGCACGGGTGTAGGCACATCTTGAGTCGTCAAGACGCCTTTATTTTCGAGAACGACGGCTTTCATATCCTGCTCCAAAACAGTGAATGCTAGCGGCTTAATCCGTATTTCTGAGAAACGGCAGCCAATACGTCAAAATCTTCCAACAAGTGCCGCGATGCCCTGCGATAGACTCCGAACATTTCTTCGTACAAGGCATGGCGTTCTGCCGATGGCTCAAATCTGCGGCGGTTCGGCAGCAGTCGCTCGACGCAAGCGCCAACCTGATCGTCGAGACCGACGGCGCAGGCGGCAAGCGCGAATAATCCCAGTGCGTGACCACCTTCGCTGCCATCTGCCAACCGTGCGACAATGAACGGCTTATTGTAGATGTCCGCTTTAATCTGAGACCAAACGCTGCTGGAGGTTGCACCGCCTGAACCGAGAAATTCCGTGATGGTAATTCCCTGTTCCTCCGCGATGCTGAGATTATCGTACACCGCAAAGGCGCATCCCTCCATGATCGCCCGCAGCAGATCGGCACGCGTGCTGCTGTAAGAAAGCCCTAGGAATACGCCGCGCGCATTACTATTCCACAACGGCGTGCGTTCGCCTGCCATGTAAGGGATGAAGATGACGCCATGTGCGCCTGCCGGAGTTGTTTCAACCTGTTGGCTCAACTGCTCGAAGGGGATTTTGGCGGCTGTCGGATCGGCTTGCGCGACGATGTCACGAAACCAGCCCAACGATCCCCCGCCTGTTGTCCCCGCTTGCAAAAGATACTGTCCCGGCAGCACATGATGAGAGAAGATCAGATCAGGTTTGACGACGATATGATCAAGGCTCACCGCCATGCCCCCCGCCTGACCGCCCTGCTCATTTGTTTGTTGTAAGCGTGTCACGCCTGATCCAAGCGCACCCGCTGCCGCGTCCAAGCATCCAACGATGACAGGAATCCCCGGTGTTAATCCGGTTTCTGCCGCGGCTTGGGCAGTGACTTGCCCCGCAATCGCTGTGCAAGGAAAGAGTGGAGGCATTTTTTCCAACGGGATGCCGAGTTGTTCTGCAACGGAGGCATCCCAGCACTCGTGAGCCAGATCGAAAAAGTGATAGCCGTAAGCCTGTGTATAGTCGCAGGTAAATTCACCTGTGAGCCGTGCGACGATGAACCCGGATGCTGTCAAGAATTGATAGGTGGAGTCGAAAAGTTCTGGTTGATGGCGCATCAGCCACAGCAGTTTTGGCGTGATGTAAGCGGAATCGAGCGGGTTAGCCGTCAATTTGATCAGATCTTGCGCGTTAGGAAGTGCGTTTAGCCAGCGGGCTTCCTCACCAGCGCGTCGATCTAACCAGATCACTGCCGGAGACAGCGGACGCACGTGACGATCCACCGGGATGAGCGTCCAGCCCATGCCATCGATCCCGATCCCCGCAATGTCACGCGGGTTGATGCCTGCTTTTGCGATCACTTCGGCGCTGGTCGAGCAGACTGCTTGCCACCAAAGGTTCGCATCGATTTCTGCCCAGAGTGGATCGGGGCGGCTGAGGGAGTAGGCATAAGAAGTTTGCGCGACGATGCGCCCGGATTCATCCCAAAGAGCTGTTTTTGTGCTCGATGTACCTATATCGAAGGTCAGAATATAGTGGTGTGCCATGAGCTATGCCGGGGTGATCTCGCCATCAACGTCCCAGAGGTCTTCCCAGCTTTGCCCATCTTTCCACAGAAACACCTGTCCTTTGATCAGACGGCAGTTCTTATCAATCTTGACGATCGCAGCCATTTCTTCCTCTGTCAGCGGCTCTGTGACGGTGCTCTGCAGATTTGCGAGATAATTGCGCCGAGTCGTCGAAAACGGAATCGGTACTTGTCCGCGCTGGATCGCCCACTTGAGACATACGACTGCCGGATGAACATTGAGCCGCTGCGCGATCTGGACAATCACCGGATCCTCAATATCTACCGTGTCCTCGGCGGTGCGGTCGCGTTCCGGGCGGCGTGGTGATCCGATAGGAGAAAAGCCAATCGGGATGATGCCGTTTTTGACGACAAATTCGAACAGTTCCGGCTGCTGAAAATGCGGATGCAGTTCCATTTCATTAGCAACCGGCTGTATGCGTGCGTCGCGCATCAGCAGTTTCAACTTGGGAATAGTCATGTTGCTGGTGCCAATGTGACGCACCAACCCCAGATCAACCAGCTTCTCCAACTGCCGCCATGTTTTCATGAAATTCTCGTGGATGTAGGGGCGTGCATGCGGATCGCGCGAACTTACATCTACGCCGGGTGCGTGGTAATTGGGGAACGGCCAATGGATGAGATAAAGGTCGAGATAGTCGAGCTGCAAATCTTTGAGCGACTGTTCGCAGGCGGGGATCACATCCTTTTCATCGTGTTTATTGTTCCACAGCTTCGATGTGATCCAGAGGTCTTCGCGTCGGACGCCTGTTTGTATCGCATGACGAAAGGACTGCCCGACCAAATGCTCGTTGCCGTAAACAGCAGCGCAGTCGATATGACGATAACCGACCTCAATCGCGCCTTTGACCGCCTCGGCAATTGATTCGGCAGAATAGTTATCCGAACCAAACGTACCGAGACCGATCGCCGGCATCTTGGCGCCAGTATGGGTAACTTTATAGGGTACGGCATCAGGACGGACACCGTCGTCAGTGAAGGGAGAGGTCGCTTGAACCGTCATTCTTGTAAGTTCCTCTTGTGCTACTTGAGAGCGATTTTGAAGGTGTAGGCATGGTTGCCGGGATGGGGTAGCGATGTGCAGCCCGTCGTCACCCTGCGTCCACGCCAAGTTTTCGTCCGAACCAAGCATTCGGATCGACTCAATTTGTTCGGCTTGCAGAGGAGAATCCGCCGCCAGCGACTTGATTACGGCGCTATCTCCGGGCCAACCGAGGCAGATCGCATACAACGCCCGATCCTTGCTTGTGAAACGAATGTCCTGCGCGGTGAAAGGCTTATCCTCGCGTTCGCGCATATGCCCTTCATCGACGATGGTAACGCCTTCGCCAAACGTATGCCAGTGACGTGTGCCGTAAATTGCCTCGCCATTTGTCGTGAGCCATTTGCCGATTCCCAGCAGGCGTTTAATGGATTCATCAGGGATGGTGCCATTCTTGCTGACGATATCGACCAAATCGTGTACGAGGGTTGTCACCGACTCAAATTCATCGTCCTCAATACAGCACCATGACGTGTAACTGACCGAGGTGTCGTAGAGGGCAGTCTCTCGCGGGAATGCCTCGCATTTGTGCTGGAGTACGAATTCCACCGCCGTCAAAAATCACCAGTGTTCGGCATGGTGACTGGAAACGCCGAAGATTAATCCCTCACGCCGCCGCTAACTCCGCGATAATGTCGCGCTTTGGTACATTTTGGCGGCACTCCATTCAGAGAGCGCCGCGTTGCACATCGGGAAACCGCCGTGATGCTCCGCGAGCGCGCCAGCCTGGATGCTTAAATTCTTCGCTGCCCTGCCGGTACAGGATAAATCCCCCAATGGATGAAGATGCCGAATTTGGCATCCTCATACCAGCGGGGAGTCGAAAACTGCGAAAGTGATTCCCTATTCGCAATCCGATTATGGTTCAGACGGGTACGAATTCAAGCATTCCCAGTGACCGCCGCGTTCGAGGTTCACCCACAGCGGCAAACTGAAATAGCCGTGTGTCTCGGTGCGCCAGCGCCCGCCCTCGGCGATCTCGCCTGTCAGCAGATTGCGCCACTGCCCCTCTGGCAAATAATAGGATACCATGCCGCGCGGGTTGAAGATCGGCGCGACCAGCAGCGCCGACCCAAGCATATACTGCAAGTCGAGCGGGCGGCAGGTCAAATCGTCCGGGAACTCCAGCACCATCGGGCGCATCACCGGACACCCGCATTCGTGCGCTTCGCGCGCCGCGTCGAGCAGATAGGGCAGAATCCGCATTTTGAGATTGTTGAAATAGCGCAGCACATCAATCGACTCGTCATCAAACATCCAAGGAAGACGAACGCTCGTATTGCCGTGCAGACGGCTGTGCGATGACATCAATCCGAAGGCAACCCAGCGCTTATACAGATCGGGCGGCGCAGTGTCATGAAAACCGCCGATGTCGTGACTCCAGAAGCCAAAGCCGCACATGCCGAGTGATAGACCGCCGCGCAGCGTCTCCGCCATTGATGGGTAGGTTGAACTGTTATCGCCGCCCCAATGCACCGGGTATTTATGTCCGCCGCTCGTCGTAGAACGGGCGAATACGACTGCTTCACCGTCGCCTTTGACTTCGCGCAGCAGGTCGAACACCGTCTGATTGTACAAGTAGGTGTAGTAATTGTGCATCCGCTCCGGGTCGCTGCCGTCGAAGTAGCTGACATCGGTCGGGATGCGTTCGCCGAAATCGGTCTTGAAGGCATCGACGCCTATGTCGAGCAGTTCGCGCAGTTTGCCCGCGTACCACGCCCGCGCCGCCGGGTTGGTGAAATCGACAAAACCGATCCCCGGCTGCCAGTCGTCGGCTTGAAACACGTCAATGCCGTTTTGCGCGTGGAGCAAATAGCCCTGCGCTGCGCCTTCCGCGAACAGCGGCGATGCTTCAGCGATGTACGGGTTGATCCACACGCAAATTTTGATCCCTTTCGCCTTGAGGCGCGCCAACATGCCCGCCGGATCGGGGAAGAAGCGCGGATCCCAGACGAAGCTTGACCACGTGAGTTCTTTCATCCAGAAGCAGTCGAAATGAAAGACGCGGATCGGGATGCCCAACTCTTCCATGCGGTCGATGTTGTCGAGGATCGTCGGTTCGTCGTAGTTGGTGGTGAACGAAGTAGACAGCCACAAGCCGAATGACCATTCCGGCGGCAGGGCGGGACGTCCGCTCAAGCGGGTGTACTGCTCAAGCGCGTCTTTCATCGTCGCGCCGCCGAACACATAATAATCGAGGCTGTGACCTTCGACGCTGAACTGCACGCGCTCGATGTGGTGCGATGCGACCTCGAACGCCACACTGCCGGGGTGATTGACCAGCACGCCATACCCCTGACTGGTCAGGTAAAAGGGGACGTTCTTATAGGCGTACTCGCTGTTGGTGCCGCCGTCCTCGTTCCAGATGTCCACCGACTGCCCATTCTTGACGAACGCGCTGAAACGCTCACCCAAGCCGTAAACGGTTTCCCCCACTTGCAGCGAAAGTTGATCGCGCAGGTAGGTTTTTCCGCCCTGTGTGAATAAACCGACGGCTTGCGGTTCGCTTTCGGTGAGGAGTTCACCGTCACGGTGTAAGGCATAGCGCCATTCGCCGCTCACGGGAACGACCACCGAAAGAGCCCCCGTGTTCAGCCATGCGCGCTGATCATCGCGTCCGGTTTCCACCTGAGGATTGGTTAGCGTATAGTCGAGGTCGAACGCCGGGGTGCGCGGCTGTCGCCCTTTGAAGTGTGCCAACTGTACGCGGATTACATTGGGCAGGGGTGACGTAAAGCGTGCCGTGATCGTCGAGCCGTGAATAAAGCTGTTGCGATTGTGAACACGATGATCGTAGCCCGAAATGGTTAGGCTGTCAGCCTCAACTTGCACATCGGTGATCGTGATCGGATAGATCACGCTTGTGTCCGGTTGAAGCAGCCATTGTCCTTTGTTGAATTTCATGCTTCCGTTAATCCTTCTGAGTGTAAATCGTGCCGCGCAGTGCCAGCTCTTGGGCGAAATGGCAAGCGACTGCACGCTCTCCATCAACTGAATGGAGCGGCGGTGTTTCGGTGCTGCACTGCGCTTGCGCGTAGCGGCAGCGTGGATGGAAATAGCAGCCTGTTGGCGGATTAGCAGGGTCGGCGACATCGCCTTGCAGACGAATTCTGCGCTCTTTGTCGCGCAAACGCGGGTTGTGGATCGGCACGGCAGAGAGCAGCGCCTCGGTATACGGGTGTTTCGGTTGGGCGTAAAGTGCTGTCGCTTCCGCCGCTTCGACCAACCGCCCGACGTACATCACGTTGACGCGATCGCAGATGTGCCGCACCACGCTTAGATCATGGGCGATAAACAAGTACGCCAGCCCGAATTCATCCTGCAAATCTTCCAGCAGATTGAGAATTTGCGCGCGAATCGAGACATCGAGCGCGGAGATTGCTTCATCCGCGACGATCAAACGCGGATTGGTCGCCAATGCGCGGGCGATGACAATGCGCTGACGTTCGCCCCCGCTGAAGGCGTGCGGATAACGCCGCATGTATTCCGGGCGCAGTCCTACGCGCCGCAAGAGCGCCGCCACGCGATCTTGCAGTTCGCTCCCCGATGCGATCTTGTTTACCTTGAGGACTTCGCCGACGATCTCCAACACCGTCATGCGCGGGTTGAGCGATGAATACGGGTCTTGAAAAATCATCCGCATTTCTTGGCGATACGAGAGAAGCGCGGCACGGTCAAGTGTGGCGAGATCGACGGGAGCGCCGTTCGCCGGGTGATAGATAATTTCGCCGCTCGTTGGCTGGTAGACACGCATAATGCAGCGCCCGACGGTTGTCTTACCGCAGCCGCTCTCACCCACCAAGCCGAGCGTCTCGCCGCGCCGCAGTGTGAAACTGACATCATCGACGGCTTTGACGTAGCTCACATGCTGCCCGAACATGCCTTTTTTGCGCGGAAACCACATTTTCAGATTACGGACTTCAAGCAGCAGATCACGCTGCTGTTCGGCGGGCATCACCGCAGCGGGGGCGGCGCTAACCATGCTGCACCTCCTGAGCGGGAATGTTTTGATAAGCCGGATCGTGCAGCACGCATCGCGTCACATGATCGGGCGCGATCACCGTATCTTTGAGGACAACCTGATCGCATACGCCGCGTATGGCAGCGCCACAGCGGGGATGAAACGGGCATCCTTTGGGACGGTTGAAGGGCGACGGGATGATCCCCTTGATGGGGTTCAAGCGTGTCCGTTCCGGGTTGATCTTCGGGATCGATGCGATTAGCGCCTGCGTGTAAGGGTGGGCGGGTGCGTTGAAGATTGTGTCCACATCGGCGCGCTCGACGACATTGCCCAGATACATGACGGCAACTTCATCGGCAATTTCTGCCACCACGCCGAGATCATGGGTGATGAACAGGATCGCCATGTGGAGATCGGCTTGCAGTTCGCGCATAAGGTCGAGGATCTGCGCCTGTGTGGTCACATCGAGCGCGGTCGTAGGCTCATCTGCGATCAGCAGTTTGGGATTGCACGAGAGCGCCATCGCAATCATGCAGCGCTGGAGCATCCCGCCGGAAAGCCGGAACGGATACTCATCGATGCGTGTTTCGGGGCGCGGAATACCAACTTTGTGAAGCAGTTCAATCGCCCGGCTGCGCGCTTCGTTTTTCGAGACATCGTTGTGCAGTCGAATCGCTTCGATGATCTGGCTGCCGATGGTGTACAACGGACTCAGCGAGGTCATTGGTTCTTGGAAGATCATGGCGATTTCGGCACCGCGCACGCTGCGGATTTTCGCACCGCGCGGATCGAGCGCCGTGATATCAATCGCTTCTGTCTTGCCGTCTGCCAGAGGTTTATGATAGCGAATTAACCCGCCGACAACTCTCCCCGGCTGATGAACGATTCCCAGAATGGCACGAGCGGCGACACTCTTGCCGCTCCCACTTTCTCCGACAACGCAGAGTGTTTTTCCGCGTTCGATGCTGTAGGTCACACCATCGACTGCTTTGACGACCCCTTCATTCGTGAAGAAGTGGACTTTTAGATCGTTTATATCGAGCAGAGTCATCCACTTCTCTCCTAAATATGATACGGATCGGCGGCATCGCGCAGACCGTCGCCCAAAAAGTTGAATGTGAGCACGGTGATGACGACGGCAGCGCCGGGAATCAACAGCCAAGGCATATTGTTGATGGTGGCGATGTTCATCGCATCTTGCAGCATCACACCCCAACTGACGATCGGCGGACGCAGTCCCAAGCCCAAAAAGCTGAGAGCGGTTTCTGCAATGATCATGCCGGGAATGGCAAGCGTCGCGCTGGCGATGATATGACTCAGGAATGAAGGGATCATGTGGCGGAAGATGATGCGGCGGCGCGGCACGCCATCGAGTTCGGCGGCAACAATAAAATCTTCTTTGCGCAGCGCCAAGAATTTACCACGCACGACACGCGCCATATCCGTCCAGCCGAGAAACGACAGAATGATCGTGATGCCAAAATAAACATACACCGGGTCCCAGCGCGGCGGGACTGCCGTCGCCAGTGCCATCCACAGCGGAATATTCGGGATTGAGCGCAGAATTTCGATGATGCGCTGGATGACGTTATCGACAATCCCGCCCAACAAGCCGGAAAGCGCGCCCAAGAAAATGCCGAGGATCAAGCTGAGGAATACGCCGACCAACCCGACGGACAGCGACACCTGCGAGGCATAGATCAAGCGGCTGAATCCATCGCGCCCTACGTCATCTGTTCCGAATAAATAGAACGGATCGCCGGGGGTGACCGCGCCAAAAAAGTGAATGTCTGTGGTGATCGCAAGCTGGTTGATCGGGCTGATCGGGATGCCGTGCAGCCCAATTTGATACTCATCACCGCGCACGAAGAATCCGAGCGGAATCTTTTGTTCTTCGTTAATCGTGTAGATGCGGGCATATGTGCGCGGATCGGTTTCCTGCTCATAGGCGTATACAAACGGCGCAAACTGCCCATTATCGAACCAGTGAATCTGCATCGGCGGCGCTTGCGTATAGCGGCGGCTGTAGCTATCAACCGACTGCGGCGCGAAGAACCCCGCGCCAAGCGCAACAATGTACATCACAGTGATCACGATCAGGCTGATCATCGCCATGCGGTGCTTGCGGAACTTCCACCACATTAACTGCCACTGGGACGCAATCACGATTCTTGGTTCGGCGTCCGTGGCTTCCACCGGGGCGGCTTGCGGAACAGAGGAGGGCATCAGGTTATCAGTCATGATGTATCCCTCACGCGTATTGAATACGCGGATCGAGCCACGCGAGCAAAATATCGGAGATCAGCGTTCCGATAATGGTTAGCAAACTAAGCAGCATCAAAAAGCCCGCCGCGACGAACATATCCTGCTGAAGCAGCGAGTTCAGCAGCACCGGACCTGTTGTCGGCAGATTGAGTACGATCGATACGATCGCTTCACCCGCGACTAATCCCGGCAGCGCCCAACCGAGCGTGCTGACGAACGGGTTCATCGCAGCGCGGAGCGGGTAGCGCATCAGGAGCTTCCATTCCGGCAGCCCTTTCGCGCGTGCCGTTTCAACATAGGGTTTGTTCAGTTCATCCAGCAGGTTGGCGCGCATGACGCGGATCAAGCCTGCCGTGCCACCGACACCGATGATGATCATCGGTATCCACATATGCTTGAGCAGATCGATCACCCGCTCAATGCTCCAAGGTGCATTCTCAAATTCGGGCGAAAACAAGCCGCTCAAGCTGACGCCGCCGTATTTGAACGCCAGAAACATCAGCACGAGCGCGATCAAAAAGCCGGGGGTTGCCAGCCCGATGAAGCCGACAAAACTGAAGAAATAATCGGCAAGGCTGTACTGCTTGACCGCCGACAGCACCCCAATCGGCAGGGCGACCATCCATGTAAAGACGAAGGCTGAAATCGAGACGACAAGCGTCATCCCCATGCGATCCCAGATAATGCGCTGTGAAGGTTCGGAGTTTTGGAAGGAGTAGCCGAAATCGCCGTACAGAACAATGTTGCCGATCCATTTGGCATACTGCACGGGCATCGACTCGTTTAAGCCGTAGCGTTCGCGCATCGCGGCTTCAAATTCCGGCGACCATGTGGTGCCGCCGGTCTGGTTGCGCATGCTCTCAATCATCTGGGTGACAAAATCACCGGGCGGGAGTTGGATCGTGGTGAAAACGACGATCGAGATAATGAACATGGTCGGGATGACATAAAACAAACGCTTCAAAATATACTTTGCCATCAGATTTCCTAATTGATCTGTTGGGGAACGGGATAGGGGCATACCCTGTTCTTAGATATGCCCCTATGGTGATCACAATCTTACAGGCGGTTATTCACCACGGAAGAACCATTGTTCGGGGAAGGCAATTGCCACGCCGCCGGGATTCCAGCCGCCGACCCACGATTCGGGGACGTTCGCCAGCCGTGCGCTGAGCGGACGGTAGCTGTCTGACGGGCTAGAAATGCCGATCACCCAGAAGTTATCCGCCGCCGTTTGCAGGATTTGACTCATCAGTTCGATGCGCAGTTCGCTCGTTGGCGCCTGCAAGACCTGCTGATACAGGAGGATGTGATCCTGAATTTCTTGCGGCGGGACGACTGCGGCGGGGTTATTCGGCTCCAGATACCACAAGTTCCAAGCATTGCCCCAAATCGACTGACCGTGAACCGGGACGAAGTAGCGCGGGTCGGTGATCGCCGTGATCCCGTAGCCGCCTTCGCTTGTGAACACGGTTGCTTCCATGCTGTTGTCGTTGCGGCGTTCCGTCCACACACTGTTGTCCACTGTGTCGATGATCAATTCGATGCCGACCGCTTCGTAATACTGCTGGAGCAGCGATGCAACGTCACCGAAGCGCAGACCATAATCGCCTGTCTGAATCGTGAACACGATTGATAAGCGTTCACCCGTCGCCGGGTTCAGGCGGAAGCCGTCCGCGTCCTTGTCCGGCAGTACAAGATCGAGGTGCTGGTTCGCCAGATCAACATCGAATTCAAGATACTGATTGGAAAGCTGTTCGTTGTAGAGCGGGGATTCTTCGATCGGGGAAATCTGACGCGGGTAGCCCTGTCCGAAGTAAACAATATCGATCACTTCTTCACGGTCAATCGCGTAGGACATGCCGATGCGGAAATCGCGTTCGCTGAAGATCGCCCCCAGTTCGGGATGGGTCATGTTGAACATCACGCTGACCGTGCCGCCGCCTTCACTGCGTACCGGGTAGACGGTCAAGCCGCTGGTCGCTTCATTTTCAAAGAAGAGCGGGCGCTGCTGATCGGTGGTGTTCGCCATCGTGTCGAATTCACCCGCCAGAACATCAACGAGCATCGTCTGGTCGTCTTGGTACGCCGTGCCGACGATCCGATCAATATAGGGAAGCTGATTCCCTGCCGCATCGACCCAATAATAATACGGGTTACGTTCCGCGATGAACTGCGTACCCGTGCCGAGCGGCTGCGTGTACACCCACGGGAACATCGTCGGGTAATTCACATCGCGGCTGATGACTGCTGCATCCGTGCCGGGACCAACTGCCGAATGCGCTTGGAACAACGACACCCAATCTTCCGCGCCTTCGGTCTGCGCGATTAGTTCGTCAATGCCGTCCGGGTTGTAATCAATGTGGAACTGCTGGAGGTAGTGCTTGGGAGCGGTCACGAGTTCCCAACCGGGCCAGCCCGCCATATTGAGCAGGAACATGCCGTAAGGTACATCAAACGTGATCGTGAAAACGGTATCGCTGATTTTTTCCGCGACCGGGGCTTCAGTACCGGGCTTAAGCCAACCGGACGGGAACGTGCCGCTGTTAAGTTCTTCATTACCCATAATATCATTGATGACGAACAGCACATCATCCGATGTGAACGGTACGCCGTCCGACCATTTCAAACCTTCGCGCAGATGGAAGGTATAAACGCGCGCGTCTTCGCTGACTTCTACACTTTCGGCAATGTTTGGAACCCAGTCAGAATACGACTCGTTCCAACTCACCAAGCCTTTCCAAAATGTCCAGAACACCATCTGGCTTGACCAGAAAGCATCGCCGACAAACGGATCACGGAGATCGCCGCCGTAGGTTCCGATTTCCGACCAGTCAAAACTGACAACGCGGGGGTTGCTCGGCAGGCGCTCTGCAACCGGAGGCAGCGTGCCGGCGGCAACACGCTCCGCCAGCATGGGAGATTCGCTGTACTGCGTATCTTGGGCAAAAACGCCGCTCATAGAGAGAACGACAAGGAGGAAAGCAAAGACCAGAGTTCGAGTTTTCATAAAAGCCTCCATTTGTGACTATTCACATGTGTTATACATCGAAGTGTTGGTCGATTGCAAGCAATTCATCTACAAATCACTCGCAAAATGTGCTAAAGTGCGCCGGTCTTGGCTGGTAATTTGCATTCTTGCGTGTGCGGAATTGTGAACAGTCACACATGGTACACTTGACTTATTACAAGGGGCATGCAACGGAATTCCATGAAGACGAAACGACCCACAGTCCGCGATGTTGCCCGTGAGGCAGGCGTGTCTTATCAGACGGTTTCGCGGGTGATCAATAACGATACCCATGTCTCCCCCACCACGCGCGAGCGGGTGATGGCGGCAATCGAAAGTATCGGGTTCCGCCCGAACCGCGCCGCACAAATCTTCCAAACTGAGCGGTCACATACGATCGAAGCCGTGATCTTCTACGGCGGTTTCAATCGCTTTCTGTTCGAAATGGCACATACGGCACACCAGTTAGGCTACCATTTTTCGATTTCTGCCATCTCGGAAGATGAGTTCATTACATCGCTGGACAGCGCTTCGTCGCGGTTTGTCGATGGACTGCTGCTGATCCCGATGGTTGAACTCAACGTTACCTACGACGATCTACAGCGGTTGACGGATGGAATCCCGGTGGTGCAGATCGGCGCGCCGCTAGGGGCGAATATTCCATCGGTGATCTATGCACAGTCGCGCGGCGCACGGTTGGCGACACAGCACTTGATCGATCTGGGGCATCGCCGGATCGCGGAGATTACCGGACCCTTGTTGAATTATGATGCGCGTGATCGGCATCTCGGTTACATGGAGACACTGCGCGACAGCGGCATTCCACTGGGGCAAAGCATCGCCGGGGATTATTCGTTGGAAAGCGGGTATCAGGCGATGGTGGCGCTCTTGGATTCTGGTGAACCGTTCACCGCTGTTTTCGTGGCGAATGACTCGATGGCGATGGGGGCGCTCACGGCGACGCGCGAGCGCGGAATCAGCGTACCGGACGATATTTCGATCGTCGGGTTCGATGATATTCCTGAAGCGGCGCATTTCGTCCCGGCGCTGACAACCATCCGACAGGATTTCAACCTGATGGGCAAGACGGCGATTGAATACCTCGTGCGCTTGATCGAAGGCGAAGATGCGCCGATTCAGCAGACCGTGCTGCATCCTAAACTCGTCGTGCGCGGCAGCACCGCGCCACCGCGCACCTGAGCTATCGGGATGCGTGCTGTTCCAGAATACACACACCATAACCGTTCAACTGGATCACGCCGCGAACGGACTCGCCTGTGAGCAGATCGCGCCGCATGTCGTTCCCCAAATCGATCTGTGTTTCGTTCGGGGTGTGATTCAGCACAAACAAAAGCGTCCGATCCCCCTTCACACGGACCGCCACTTCGATTCCTTGCGGCGTGTTTAGTACGGGATGAATACCGGACTGATCGAGCAGTTCACCGTACAATCGATCAAGGAATGCGGGTTCGGGATCGCTGGCAAGATAATAAGCGGTTCCCTTGCCGAACGTGTTCCGCGTGAGAACAGGCATTCCGGCATAGAAGTCACTCGCATAGGTGGCGAGGACTTGCGCGCCTGCGGTATGCAGCAGATCAGCGAGCCGTCCGCACGTATACGATCCACTGCCATCCATCATCACGATTGTGTTGGATTGATCGGCGTAGAGGGCATCGATTTCTTCTACCCAAACCCCTAACACGCGGCTGAGCGGACCGGGATAGCCGTTGGTGAAGGCGAGATCATGTTCATCCACCAAGCCGGTTAAGAATGTTGCGACGAAGATCCCGCCGCTGGCAACAAACGCCTCGATTTTTTCGGCAAATCCCGGTTTGACCATGTACAGCATCGGCGCGATGATGATTTTGTAACGGCTGATATCGGAATCAGGGAATACGAGATCGACGGGAATATTCTTCTCGTACAATGCCCGGTAATGCTTGCGCACCGTTTCAATGTATTTTTTGTCGCGCACGGGACCAACCGCGCTGTCGAGCGCGTGCCAGTTATCCCAGTCAAACACGATGCCGACTTTCGCCTCAACCGCCGCGCCGATCACTGAATCACCCAGCTTCTGCAATTCCGCGCCCAGTGCGCTTACTTCGCGGAATACCCGCGTATCTTCGCGCCCGGCATGTTCGATCACTGCGCCATGTAATTTCTCGCAACCGCCGCGACCCCGCCGCCATTGGAAATACATCACCGAGTCCGCGCCATGCGCAACAGCGAGATAGCTCCACAGACGCAGCACACCGGGACGCTTAAGCGCGTTGATCTCCTGCCAGTTTT
>CALBRY010000370.1 GCA_937927665.1 uncultured Chloroflexota bacterium | reverse complement strand
TCGTTTAGGTATTCGGGTAACCGGGGCTTAGCGCAATCGACAGGCGGCACTTTCGCACCGCCTCTCAACCGCGATCAGAATGGAATTTCTCCCTGTGCTTCTTTCGCGTCACCATCCGGTGCGCGGTCGAGCAGCACGAGGCGGGATGCATCCACATCGAGGCTCGACTGCGGCGTACCGGACTGATCCACCCACGCACCCGGACGATGCGTCCGACCAAGCAGACTTTTGCTTGGATGGACAAGTTCCGGGCGTTACTGATTCGCTTTGACCGCAAATCATCTCACGCTCTTGACGCTCACTACATCATCGACGCACTCATCGATCTTCGTCATCTTTTTGCTCGTGAAACGTCTCAATGAGTTCGATCACTGCTTGGCGCTGCTACGAATTCCACTTCGGGATAATCCATCGACATTCCGTCTAGCAGGGGCGACTCTTCGCCCAGCAGATAGGTATCGAAGAACGCCACCGTATAGTCCGCGATAACTTGGTTGGCACGCGCACCGTCAATCGTACCGACCATTTCCGGTGTGATGTATTCCGGCAGCAGATTCCGAAGCAGCGCAATATCGATGCTGTAAGTGCTGTGGAGCGTTCCAGCAATCGAGAGGTGATATGGCGCTTCAGATGCCGACAACGCTCCGTTGATGCTGTTATTGAACTCCGCCATAGCGTCCTCGAACTGCTGCCGCGTCGCCCCGACCGCCGCCAAATCTTCGTCGCTGAAGTCGGTAGAGCTGGTCATTACCATGAACGGCTTAGTCACCCCTTGTGCGGCATCCCCGAACACCTCACCATCCATATTGATCGATGCAAGTACGCGATCATCCACCAACGAGACATTCGCGGCAGTCGCTCCGCCGAAGGAATGACCGAACGCGCCGACATGATCGAGGTCAAACGCACCTGCTAGTACGGGATCAGACTCGTTCAATTCCGACAGATGATCGAGAGCGTCTATTGTATCTTCGACCCACGTATTCAGGACCAGACTCAGCGCTTGACTAGTTGACAGGTCCGATCCCACCGTGTTCGCCGTGATCACCGAATCGTCGGGGAACAGCGATACCGTCTGGCTGTAGGGATGATCCACGACCGCCACCACGAACCCCCGGCTCGCCAATTCGGTCAGAAGTGTGCTGTAAAAGCGGATCGGTGCGCCGAATCCCGGCGAAAACATCAGTACAGGGTAGCCGCCTTCATGCTGTGCAAGCGGCGCATCGATGTACAAATGTCCCGTGATGGCGTTAAACACTTCCGGCGGCATCATCAGCGCGGTATTGTAAGCAGCATTTTCGGCATCGGTGGTGTAAGACGCGGGTACAGCATCCGCGGCAGGAACAGCAGGGTAATAGACTGCCAGCGGGAACGTGCGGAAGTCCCCCTCTTCTTCCGTGAAAACTTCCTCACGCCCTTCATCCACGACCGCATACAGCCGAAAACCGACGGGCGATCCGGTTGGTTCAGGCAGAGTCATCCCAAAATCTTGAGCGCTCACAGGCAAAATCAGCCCCGAAGACACCAACAGTAATGCAACAGCAGCAGTCAAGTGCTGATTGGAGCGGCGGTTTTCGTCGTAAAACATCATGATCAAGATCACGATCTGCCCAAACGGTACGAACCAAAACAACTGCCACCATCCGCTGTGCCCTACCGCATTCAGTCGTCTCGCGCCAGCGGCGAGGAGCGGTACCAAGAGGATTAAGGCTGCGATCTGGCCCACCCTTTCATCGATAATGGTGCAAACTGCCAGTACGAGCGTCACAAAAAGCAAAAACCACCCGTACTCAAAGCGCGTCGCCGTACCCGAAAAGTTAGCAAACTGGCGCAGACCACTTTCTACCGCGTCACGCGGGGTTATGGGCGCCTCTTTCTCATTGAGGATCAGCTCATTGGAGTCGATCTCGAAGACGGCAGCCAAGACACGGATGGATTCGAGCGACGCATTGCCGCCATTTTCTAGGCGCTGGATGGTGCGCAGGCTGAGCCCACAGGCTTCGCTCAACTGCTCTTGCGACCAATTCCTCGCGATGCGTAACTTCT
>CALBRY010000369.1 GCA_937927665.1 uncultured Chloroflexota bacterium | reverse complement strand
CCGCGTTTTCGTGGGCGCGACTATGCCGCATTCAAGTGTCCGCTGCACAGCGAGCACAAAGGCTATTCCCTTGTGGTCTACGCCCACCACTGGCGCTGTTTCGGCAAATGCCATGCCGGAGGCGATGCGATCACATGGGTGCAGCACTACCACCAACTGACATTTCAGGAGGCGTGCGAACGACTGGCAAATGGTGAGCTACCACAGATCGAAATGCTGAACACCGTGCGCCGTATGTCCGAACCGATGGCGCAGCCACCGGATGCAGAGTGGCAGGCGAAAGCGCGGCTCATCATCGACGAGGCGCGTGAGCGTTTATGGTCGCCAGAAGGGCAGCGCGCTTGGGGGTATCTGATTTGGGAGCGCGGCTTGAGCGAAAAGACGATCCGGCTTGCTCAGCTTGGATACATTCCCGGCGCGCCGACGGCATGGCGCGAGATCGAGGGCATGAATGTGCCGTGCGGCATCGTCATTCCTTGGATCGTTGACGATGCCGTGTGGGGGATCAAGGTGCGCCGTGCGGCGGGTGAGCAGCGCTACCAGCAGGTGAGCGGTGGCAACATACGCGGTTGCCTGTATCTGGCGGATCGTATTTTGCCGCGAACGCCGCTCATCATCACCGAAGGTGAGTTCGATGCGTTGATCGCCATGCAGGTTAGCAAGGATTTCGCGCGCTCGGCAGCGATTGGCAGCGCCAGTCATGCCCGCATCGACCGCCGTTGGTACGGGGCGCTGCTCGGCGTATCGCGCGTAATTGCCTGCATGGATGCGGATGCAGCGGGGGCAGGAGCAGCGGCACAGTTGGCGGCGCTCTCCGGGGCGGTGAAATGCGTGCAGGTGCCGCGCTGCAAAGATCTGAATGAGTTCTACCAGCAGGCAGGCGACAACACAGTGAAGGAATGGCTGCAAAACGTGATTAGTGAAGGAGTGAGATCATGACAATTCAAATCGTGACCGCAGGACACAAGGACGTGGACGAGTTTTTCAAACTGAGCGATGTTTTCACAGCGGAACGGCTCAATCACACGCCGCTGCTGGTGTTCATCGCGACCGAGGATGCCGTACAGGTACGCTTGCTCGATCATGCTCACGAACTGCTCTCGTTCCCGGACGACACGCCGGTGATGGGGCAGTGGCGCGGGACAATGCGCAGTGACTTCTTTCAATTCACCGTTGGGCAGTACCGCGCCTCCGCGGAGGCGGCACTAACACCGTTGAAGAGCGCCACTCAGGTGGTGAAAGTTATCGGACGGCAGGGCGGGAGCAAGCGGCTCAGCTTCGAGTACATCGATGAACGGGGTATACGCGTCTCGAAAAGTGTCATCGGGAAAACCGAGATTGAACGGCTCTCGCTGTTCTTTTATGCAGAGGCATTCCCGTTGCTATCGAGTTGAAGCGGCAATTTAGTAGCCCTGTTGCCAAAACATCGTAGTCCTTTACCCGGGGCTACAATCCATCACAAGTGTCGCTGCACGATTTTCTTGGGAGATAGATCAGTCGTTTCTCAAACGAGATTGCCAAGAGTGAATCCTGTAGAGCAAACTTTCACGCGCTGGAGATTGTGACAAGCGGTTTGCTACGTTATCTGCACTACGTAGCAGTTTGAGAGCCACTTTGGGACTCCCAGCTAGGGCTTCACAACATCCTAGAGCAAATTGTATATCCGCTACTCTAAAGTTATTACCAGTCCACCTATACTCGTCTAGTGCTCCGTGCAGAGCTACTCTTGCTTCGTCGTATCGCTCTATCTTCGTCCATACTAAGCCTAAACCATGCATTGCGAGGGCAGCTAGATGAGATGAATTTAGCTGCTCAAAGATTGCTTTCGCCTGTAAATAAAGCTTTTCACTCTCTATATAATTTCGCTGCTCGTAGCGTAAACCGGCAAGTTCACACAATAGAACACCAAGATGCCAGTCATACTTGTCGGGGTAGTTCATGTCCAACGCATACTGGATATAATCCTCCGAAGCATCTAGATCTAGCATCAATCGGTGGGTAATGCTTAGTATGTGCGTTGCGCGCACCTTGAATGAGTTATTATGCAGTTGGTCCCCTAGGCTGAAAGCTATATGTCCACGCTCCAGCGATTCTTTTAGTTCTCCTCGATAAGCTAGGCACAATGCTGCCGCGAGATGGAACTCCGCCATAAGAACCGGATCAAAAATCATGATGGCCAAACGATTTGCCTCGTTAAGTAAGTCCTGAGTGACACCTTCAAAACCACGGTACGAACCTGCTTGAATGATCCGAATATAGATAAGGAGCTTTGAGTCCACTTCGTCTTCTGTAGTACGTTTCAATTCTCTCCGTAATTGAGAGGCACTAGCAAGGGCGGTTTTTATATCATTAGGAAATTTACTTGGCAATAACATAATGAAAGGTGCGCGCCCAATTGAGTCAGGCGAAGTTAAAAGTACATCTTCGATGATAATTGTTTCGCTGTTTGATAGCTCAACAGACTCGGCTTCAGTATTCGATTGTGGCCGTTCGTCTATGTCGACACGATCTTCTGCTAATATCTCGATTGGAACCAGTGGATCGTAAATCCCATCGTATGGTCGAGATTCACTCAGTATTTGCCTTGCTGCACTACTCAGCGCTATTTCGAACGCGGCGGGACTTTCCGTCCATGGTGCGTACTTAAGGCCCTCAAGATCAGTCGGCATGCGTTCCTCCTGTTTGAGAATCATGCGCCAAGCAATTCCCATACCAACGGCTATACCGACCCGCACCATCGTCGCCGCGTTCTCTGCGCCACTATGCCGGGTTGTACCTTCCTTCGAGTGAAAGAAGACCAACTTGCAGCGCTTGATTTCTTCCGTCCACTGGCACACAACCAAGTTGAATTCACCTTCAATTTGCTGCCATGTGAGATCGAAGTTCTTCACAGCCTTTTTCAGATGATGGAGAATGGCTTTGTCTTTCTGTGGCTCAGCGCCAATGACGAGATATTCAGTAGCAGACTGGCGTGGCTTGCGGGCGATGCAGTCTAACCCACATGAAGCACAGAAGCGGGGACTCATTCCAGATTGTCGATAAGCTTGAATACGCTGCCTGACCGCCGGTCCAATCGAGTCCGTCAGGTCGTAACGGCTTGCATAGCGAATCGGGTTGAGCTGCTGTAGTGGCGGGATAAGCGGCGCATTGTCGTCTTGCGCAATTACGACGGCAGGTTGATTCAAGCCAATCGACATGCCCAATTCGATGAGAACGTTGGCATTGTAGCCCGTTACATCGTAAATCCCTGCTTCGGTATCGAGAATGTCGCGGCAGATCGTCTCCAACAGATAACCGGAATTATCACTGGCAAAGAGCGGCTCGTAACCAATCGATTCAAGCCCATCTTTGAAGAAGTATCGATAATTATCCATTTCCTTTGCGTCGCCACCGAAAAAGGGATGGGCGACGAACACATGCTTCAATTTTAACTGCCGCCGCATTTCCACGAATTTGCCAATGTAAACAACACGTGGCGCAAATTCACGTGAAAACATATGGGTTGCGGAACCCTGATCACCAGAGACAGCCGTTTCCCTAGTGTCGGCTTTGTGGACTTCAGTGAGTTCAGGTGAGGGCAAGGGCTGAAAATTCTGCTGGTCTCTTACCTTGAGCAAGACTTCAGCGGGGACTATGAAACCGACGTCAAGGTTAGGATCCGTTTCGCCGGAAGCGACCATGCCGATTACCCCCTGAACGCCTGCTTCGTCACAGTACACCGGGGAGCCGCTGAAGCCCGGTTGAATGAAGTATGATTTTTCATCTTTATTGATGATTTGCAGGCGGTTTCCCGCAATTCGCCCGCGCACGACACCGGATGCCCAGCCCCCTATCGACTGCGGATAACCGTAAGTCCCGAACGGTTTACCCCAAAAGTCGGACGGTTCTACCAGTTTGACAGGCGTTGTGCTAAATGGACGCTGTTGCTCAAGTTCCAGCACCGCGATGTCACCCGTTTCGTCGGGCATGGGTGGCAGCCACAGCACAACCGATGCGGTGCAGGGATGGTTGTCATCTACCAGCGGGAAATCGAGCGTAATGCGCTCCACAGGCAAGTCTTGTATCCTTGTGTCGCGTGCAATGCCGAGCGCCTTTGCTACTACATGCGCGCAGGTCATCACATGCTTGCCATCGATCAGGAAGCCGATACCAACGATTGACGTTCTGTTCAGGGCAAAAATGCGGACAATCGCGCTTTCAATCGGCTTCATGGATGTACTCGACACAAATCATAAAATTCGGACTGAGTTTATCGCTTGTCAGATGCGTTCGACAGTTGTTCGCTGATCAGACGGCGGATCGTGCCTTCATTGTGAGCAGTCAAGTAGGCGTGAAGCATTGAACTCAGCGCTTCATCCAAGACGTGCTGCCAGCTTTGGCGTGGGTCAGCCACTAGACTTGCTTGCATTCGTTCGTGCAGATCAGCCGCCCAGTTGGGTAGACTGCTCCGCCACTGGTCAACAACCTTCACCTGAACAGACTCCAAATCATAAGCCGCAAACGACAGATCGCCAACAACGCGGCGGAATCGACTGCGTAAGTCTTCGATCACCAACCCGGTCAAACTCTCAGTGTCGGGAATCGCCTTCAGCGTTTCATCGTGTGCTTGCAGCTTCGCCTCGAACCACTCAGCGAGAGTCATGGGGGTCATGCTGTCCAATTGAACTGAAAAACCATCGTCCAACAGGAATTGGAGCGTTTTTTGGAGGATGCCCGCTCTCAGAAGCACCTGACGATCCACTGTTGGAGTATCCGACATCCTATCCCGCAGCACATCGAACTGATCGACGTCTTCGACATCTAGCCCGAGGTCGATGAGGATGTCGGGCGGCAATCCGCGATCCGCAATCATTTGCAGTATGTCCTGCCGCTGCTGCACACCTTCGAGCGTGAGGTCATGCACCAACCACAGCTTCGGCAGCGTATGGTGGTCACTGTTCTCAGCATCAGACGCGATCAACGATATACGATAGAGCAGCAGTCCAAGCGCAGACTTGAAGTTTCCGTCTGCACGTAGAATGGCGCAGTCGTAATGCACTGGAAAGTCAAGCGCGATGAGCAGTTCTTCCAACGCCTCACGCGGCGTAATCAGGATCGCCCGTGATTGATAGTGATAGAGTAGGTCGAGCAGCGACACGTTGTCGAAAAATACGTTGATGCTGTCACGGGGATGACGAGGCACTGCCATTCGCCCGCTTGGGCGCGTGTAGTAGAAATCGATTGGTGCGCTGCTGTGACGATTTCGGATCACAGAGCGCAGCCGCCCGTCTGCATTTTGCGATGACAGATCTGCACTGATGTCCGCGTTGTCTAGTCGTATCAGCAGTCGCTTGAGAACGAACAGCAGTTGATTCTCTGAGAAGTTTCGTTTGCCGAGCGTCAGCATCTCAATTGCTTGCTCGATCAACTGCTGCGCAGGCGAGGTCAAATAGTCAATCGGATCAGGCGGACGTGTCGCCTCACGATATTCCTCAACGACCTCATGAATCAACTGGGTGAGGACTTCCCGATACGGTTCGTCGCTGATCGCGCTTTTGCCGTAGTTCTCATACTCGACGTTCGGCGCAATCAGATGCACGATCAGCGTAACGGCGCTCTCGTCCCGCAAGTTGTAGTAGTCGAGCAGCTTTTCGAGGCTGCGCTGCACATCTTCGATAGCAGCATTGTAGGGGACAAGCGGCTTGTTGAAGAACGGGTCTTGATAGGTAGGGGTGTGATTGATTCCGACAATAACTTGCCGTTTACCGTCAGTGTTTCCACTCAGCGTCACTTCCAGCACAAACGGATGCACCGCTTTGTCGGCGTCAATTGCTGCTGGCTGCGTGAGATCGCCTTCCCCTCGGCGGTAGAAGAACAACGTCTTGCCGTCGTCCATCGGTTGCGCGCCGATAACTGATTGGAAGTGGTGTGCGTCGATTTCGCCTAACGCGGGTGGAGGGAAATGTTGCGCCTGATGTTTGAGCAGCTTAAACAACCGGCGAGTAGCATCCGTTTTCAGTCCACCGGTATCATTGAGCGCATCCAGTCGCGTATCTTCGGTGAATTCCCGCGTCCGTGGAAAGTCAGCGATGCCGAACATGGCGGCAATCTCACCAAGTGTTGGCGCTGGCTGCGTATGTTCTTGCGAATGGGCGAGAACCGCGTAGAGCAGCTCCTTGAATTCGGAGTAGGTGTACCAGGTGACCGGGGCAGGTTGGCTCAGGTCGTACTTGGTTTTCCAGTTCGGATCACCTTGGGTTTCGAACGTTTCCTCTTTCGCCGCATCTGTATTCTCTAGGAACACAAAGGTGAATGAAAAACTGGCATGAGGATTGAAGAACGCGAAGGCTTTTGCCCACTTTTTGAGTTCATCGGCGGTACGAGGACGCTTCTGGACAAAACGGAAGATGCCGACCGAAACTGTCGTCTCTTCGCGAATGTCATCTTCCTCAGCTTTCTCCTCAGTTATCACGCCTACTGTTTGATGAAGCTCGTCAACCGTCAGCCTGATTTCCACCCGCCTATCACCGCAGGTGATCGCCAGCGGCACTTCGTCGAGGTTGTAATCAGAGAGAAAGCGGTAATGCAGTGCATAGGGGATGCCAAGAATCGTTTTGAGCGCATTCCCCTGAGCGCCGCGTGTAGGGTGATTGTAGTAATCCTTGACCGAGACACGCTTTTCGAGGTCGAACAGGTCGCGTACAAATTCAAGCGGAAACTGCGCCCGATTCGATACAGTGACACGCAGCCCGTGCGCCTCGCGGTCATACTCCATGATGACGCGAATCGACGGTGAACCGATTTCGTGCTGCACCATCTCATCGGCATCAAGCGCGTTATCCACCAGTTCTTTAAGGATATACAAATCCCAGTCATGCGCGGTGACATTAGTAAGCTTTTGCAGTCCTTCGAGCCGGATGAAGTCAGATGATTGAGAGCGAGAGAGCAGTTCTCTTTTGCTGTTGGCTGTCATTCGTCATCCTCAGAGTCGCTCTCATTACGCTTGCCACCAATACTTATGTTGCCTGTGAAGGATTGTTGACCGCTAATGTTGATATTTCCGCCTTGCATATTCTCCGAAATGGATCGCTGTTCCACTTTCTGCTGAGGAAGAACTTGCGCTACTACACCGGCATAAGGATTTTCTGACGGCAGCGCGACCGGCTGATCCGCGAGAAGTCCAAGCAGCGCGTCAACGAATGCCATTTCAGACTGCCAGTCGTCGCCGCGACTGGCGAAATTTGCTCGGATTTCGGTGAGCGCGGTGCGCCACTCCTCCAACTTGTCTGGCACTGTGGTCTTCACGGCGATCGTGTTCCCCGCAAGCTGCTTGACCGTTTCAGGGTCCAGGGTTCCCGTGTTGTTGGCTGTCAGCGACTGTACCAGCGCATCGAGACCGTCCTGCCGCCCTTTGCGGAGCAGGGCGAGATGCTGCGCGAGAGCCTGATTGTCAGGATTCGACTGGACAAGCATCTGCATAACGGTTTCGGCAGCTTCGCTGAGCAGATCGGCGGCGTGCTGGCGCAGGTAGGCGCTCGAGGTACTCCAGTCGGGCGTTTGTATCCAACCGATGAGCAG
>CALBRY010000368.1 GCA_937927665.1 uncultured Chloroflexota bacterium | reverse complement strand
GAACCGGCTTTGCCTTAGATCACATTATAAAAACCAGCGCCAAGTGTTCGCAGCGGAAGATAAAATTCCGGCGCGATCATAAGCAAAAAAAGCGCGGGCTGAAATTCGATTATTCCCTCGATTAACCGCACGCCGATTTCAACCGCGACGATGGCAACGCTTAAAGTCGCCAGAAGCTCTAGCATAAATGCTGACAAAAACGCCACGCGCAGCACACGCATCGTCGCCTGCCGAAACTCACCTGTGATGCGGCGGATCGTATTGACTTGATGCGCGCTCCGGTTAAATAGTTTTAAGGTCGTCAGTCCTTGCATGACGTCAAGAAAGTGCGCGCCAAGCAGCCGCATCTGCACAAACTGATGTTTTGCCAGCGCTCCCGCTGCCTTACCAATGAGCACCATGAAAAGTGGAATCAGCGGAGCGGTGATCAACAGGATTAAAAACGTCAGCACATCGAGGGGCAAAACAACAAGCAGAATCAGAAGGGGTAGAAACAGCGCATTAAAAATCGCCGGTAGGTACTCCCGAAAGTAACCATCCAGCTTTTCAACGCCTTCTGTCAGTGTGAGTGCGAGATCGCCGCTTCGCTCCGTGCGGGTGAAAGCTGGACCTAAGGCATACAGATGATCCGCAGCACGGGTTAGCAAATGCTGTTTTATGGCGATCGTCATGTGGGCGGCGGATTGCACGCCTACGAACGTGAACACCACGCGCGTGATAACAATTCCGATCACGGTGATCAGCAGGGGCATTACGTCCGAAAGTGTTTGCTGTCCATGAAATACATCGCGGATGATGCAGCTTAGGAAATAGGCTTGAGCGAGGATCAGCAGACCTGTCGCACTCTGCGCGAACACGCTGAACAAAAACGGTCTGCGTGCATCAGGGTGAACACGAAGCGCGCCGATTAACCGCGCATCAAGGCTTTTCCGGGAGGTTGGCACCTTAAGCATTAAGCGTTTGAAGAACGCGATCCCCACGGTAGGGGATCGCGTCGCTAACAAATCTGGATCAATATTCAAGGTGAGCTTCGGCAGTCAGCCGTTTACGGAACACCCAGTATGACCATGCTTGATACAACAGCACAATCGGCACCATCGTCAGCGCGATCACCGTCATCACTTGCAGCGTGTATTCACTGGAAGAAGCATTATAGATCGTCAAATCATAAGCCTCTCCCAAATTGGACGGCATTACACGGGGGAACAACGTTCCGAAAATCAATGCAACCACGCCTACGATCGTCAGTCCGGTGCTGAGAAATGCCAATCCAAACCGTTTACTGAATGTGAAATAGGCTGCTGCCAGCAGTCCAGCAACCGCAAGGACAAGCCCGCCTACGTTTGCAATGTTCAGACGTTCGAGGATGTCAGTCTCAAAAAGGCTAAAGACGACAAAGCCGACCGCAAGGACGATGACCGGCAGCAGCATCTGTTTCGCGGCGCGGGTAACGCGGGCGCGTACTTCACCATCCGTTTTCATTTCGAGGAACAGCGCGCCATGCAGAATGAACAGTGTGAGCGTCACCAATCCACCCAACAGCGCATACGGATTCAGCAGGTCGAAGAAACTGCCGACAAAGTTCATATCGGCATCAATCGCCACACCGCGCAGAATATTCCCGAAAGCAACGCCCCACAACAGCGCCGGAAGGAAACTGCCGAGGAAAATCGCAGTATCCCACATAGCACGCCAGCGCGGATTCTCGTCTTTACTGCGAAACTCAAAGGCGACGCCGCGCAGAATAAGCGCCATCAGGATTAAGAACAACGCGAGGTAGAAGCCGCTGAACAGAGTCGCGTACCAATTCGGGAATGCCGCGAACATTGCACCGCCTGCTGTCAGCAGCCACACTTCGTTGCCATCCCATACTGGACCGATTGTATTGATTACCATGCGGCGCTCATGATCATTTTTGGCGACGAACGGTAGAAGGATACCAACGCCGTAATCGAAACCTTCCAGAAACAGGAAGCCCGTAAACAGCACCGCGATCAGAATGAACCAAAGCGTCTGTAAATCCACGATCATCCTCCTCTAGTAGGCACCCTTATACTGCGAAGTTTTGTCAGTGGATGCAGGTGCATCGGATTTGCCTGTCCACGGAATGGGCGAACCACCGTCCAAGTCTTGCCGCGCGAATTTTTGCAGCAGATAAATATCCGCAACCATCAGCGCGCCGTAGAGGAGGGTGAAACCGATCAATGAAATCAACAGCATGACCGGCGTGACATTGGGTGAAACTGCCTGATCAATCGTCATCAAACCTTGCACAATCCAAGGCTGACGCCCGACTTCGGTCAGCATCCATCCGGTGCTGTTCGCTAGATATGGAAGCACAATCGCGGGTATAAACAAGCGCAGCAGCCATTTTCCCTTGCCATTAGTAAACTGCTGGCGGAATAGTAAGAACAGCCCGCCCAAGCCCAAAAGGAACATCAGCACCCCTGAACCTACCATGGCACGGAAGCTCCAATAAGTCAGCCAAATCGCCGGAGGCACATAATCGCCGGGTCCATACTGCTGCTCATACTGAGCTTGCAGTTCGTTGATTCCCTGTACCATTCCGTTTGGCGTGTTGTATGACAAGAAGCTGAGCAGTGACGGAATGCGAATATTGAACACTGATTCGCGATCTGCCTCATTACCAATTTGGAACATCGACAATCCCGCCGGGTCTTCCGATTCCCACAACCCTTCAGCAGCAGCGAGTTTCATCGGCTGCGTATCCGCCATGCGCTGTCCCTGTGCATGACCAAAGCCCATCGTTGCCAATATGGCAATCGTGCCCACGATCAAAGCGATGCGGGTTGAAGCGAGGAATGATGCTGAATTTTTGCTGCTACGCATCAAATGAAATGCGCTGATGCCAAGCACGAAGAACGAGGCAGTTGTCAGCCCACCCAGCGCAACATGCGGAAATTGCAGCCAAACATTCGGGTTGGTGATCAGGGCAAAGAAATCAGTCATCTCCGCCCGCCCGCTTTCCGCAATTTGGAAGCCAACCGGGTTTTGCATAAAGGAATTGGCAACCAGAATCCAGAATGCGGAAATATTCGCCGCCAGCGCAACCAACCAGATCGAAGCAAGATGAATGCGTTTGGGGAGTTTATCCCACCCGAAAATCCAGACACCAAGGAAGGTCGACTCGATGAAGAAGGCGACCAATGCTTCAACCGCCAAAGGTGCGCCGAAAATATCTCCAACGAAGCGTGAATATTCAGACCAGTTCATGCCAAACTGAAATTCTTGGACAATTCCGGTGACAACGCCCATCGCGAAATTGATGAGCAGCAGTTTTCCCCAGAATTTCGCCATGTGCTTGTATTTGTCATCTTTTTTGACGACATACAGGGTTTGCATCAAAGCGACGAGGATCGAGAGTCCCAGACTGAGCGGAACAAAGAAGAAATGATAGACGGTAGTAATACCAAACTGCAATCTTGCGAGCGTCAATGCATCCATACTTACACTCCAACCTATGTCCCGCATTTTTCGAAAGATTACAACTATAGTACTAAGATGTGAACTATAGTGGGACACTCAGATTGTGTGATCTTTGTCACATTGTATGCATCATCACCCATGAAATGCGCGTACCGGTGCGAGGTTGGTGAACCGGGAGATCGGGCGCTAGACTGGCTATTTAGTCGATCAACGTTGGAATATTCTGTCCTGACCGAGGAGGCTGCCCCCGATCAGGAGAATGAGCCTGAGTTGAAAACAGTGCGGCGTATATCTCGCTCGTTGCCATCAATTCGTTATGCTGACCACACGCAGCAATTTGTCCTTGATCGAACACAACAATCATATCTGCGTTAACGATCGTACTCAGGCGATGAGCGATCACGATCTGGGTGCAACCAAGCTGATCGAGATTCTGATAAACTGACTTTTCGGTTACAGTATCCAGATGACTTGTTGCTTCATCAAGGATCAGGATGGCGGGCTGACGCACCAGCGCCCGCGCGATTGATATCCGCTGTCGCTGCCCCCCCGAAAGCTCTAGTCCTCCTTCGGAGATACGTGTTTCGTAGCCCATCGGCATCTGCATGATCTCATTATGAATTGCAGCGATCCGGGCAGCTGCGGTGATCTGCTCAAAGGTAAGCGAGGGATCGTTGAAGGTGATGTTATCCCGTATGCTGCCGCTGAACAGAAATGACTCTTGGAGGACAACACCAATCTGTGAACGCAGCGTGCGGTAGTTCAAACTTTCGATTGGCAGCCCATCGTAAAGAATCGATCCGCACGTTTGATCATCAAGTTCATGGTCATCCTTCTGGCGCTGGCTGTAAAGTCCAAGCAGCAGTTTAGCGAACGTACTTTTTCCTGAACCCGTTTGCCCAACTAACGCGATTTTCTGACCGGGGTGAATCTGTAGAGAGATGTCTTTCAATATCCAAGAAGTGTGCAGGTTGTATCGGAAATTCACGCGGCGCAGTTCGATCTGACCCGTTAGCAGGGGGGCAGTTTTTACAGTTTGAATCGCCTGTTCAGGTGCTTCCTGTAAGACATCAACCAACCGCTCAAAGGTGGCGCGGCTGATCTGAATTTGCTGCAAACTGGTGATGAGTGACCCGAACGGCGTCAAAAATGCGGTCGCCATCGTGTTTAATGCAAGCATCGTTCCCAAACTGATCTCGCCGTTAAGGACTTGATACGTGCCGATCCATAACAAACCAAAAACCGAAAAATACTTGAGAATCGCCAAGGCATTGTTTACAAGCACCGAAAAGTAATTCATCTTCAGCGATGTACTCACATTGTTAGAAAATAACCGCGACCAGTGTTCAAGTGCGCGCTCTTCCGCGCCCGCCGCTTTCACCGTTGCGATTCCGTTCAAAACCTCAATCAGATAACTTTGAGAAATGGCTTGTGTGACAAGCTGCTGCTCGGTTAGGCGTTTGCTATGCGGCGTTGTTACCAGAATAAAAATGCCCTGTACGACCGCAACCCCGAACACAATCGCGGCAAAACGAGGGCTTTGATTTAGCAGTACTCCCAGATACACAATCACGAACAAACCATCCAGCAGCAGAGAAATACTTTGCCCGGAGAGTAGATCGCGAATAAAGGTACTGCTGCTCAGACGCATCAATAGATCGCCGCTGGTGCGCTGCTGGAAGAATTTAAGCGGTAGATGGAGCAGATGTTCAAAAAAGTCCATCATCACCTGCGAATCGAGGCGCACCTGCAAGTAAAGCAGGAGGAGGCTTCGCAGCGCACCAGCAGTCGTTTGTGTTAATACCCAGACGATCATCCCTACCGCAAGGATATTCATTCGGTCGATACTGTGAAAAGGAATAACCTGATCAACCAGCAGCCGGGTAAAGAACGGTATGACCAAACCCAATATCTGCAAAATGAGAGACACCAGCAGAATTTGGCTCAACACACCGCGATATACACCAATATAGTGTCGAAGATATGCCAGCCAAGGTGTTTGCTGTGCCTGTGATTGGCTATCAAACTGCACACCGGGTTCAAAGGTCAAAACCACGCCGGTAAACGAGTCGCTAAAGGCTTGAGGACTCAACTTTTGTCTGCCGCGTGCCGGATCAACGATCTCAACAAATCGAGCGGAAACCCGTTCGATCACAACAAAGTGGTTGAAATTCCAGTGCGCAATCGATGGGAGTGAAACCCGATTCAAGTGTTCGGGTTCAAGTGAAAACGCGCGGACTCGCAGTCCGTAACTGCGTGCCGCCTGTGCCAATGCCAGTGCAGTTAAGCCATCTCGTCCGGGTTCGCAGCGTTCCCGGCATTCCGATACCCGGGTTGGGCGACCATGGTAACTCAAAATCATTGCGAGACACGCCGCGCCACATTCTAGGGCGCTCATCTGGAGTTCAACCGGAACCCGTTTTGATCGTTTTCGTGGCGTTGTCATTTATTGAACCGATAGAGCCCCGATGATTACAATGCCAATGCCCATCAGCGCAATTAAGCATACCCATCCAAGTACAAACACACGAGGTGAGAGATAGACGGGTAAAGTCGTGAGCTGCCGACTCTGTTGGTAATGGCGGATCGCGCTCGGTCGAAAAATGCGGTGTGGTTTCTCAGTCATTGACGAGCCTTCAGGATGCTATATCGGGTTGTTATTGGCGCATCGAGCGTCAGCACAGACGGAATACGCTGCGGATTTGCCAAACGGAGCAAGCCATATCCAATTCCGGCGATCCCTGTCATCAATCCCGGTACTTCGATTCCCATTGGTACGCCGCAGTACCATCCGTGCACCTGCATATGTTTCAAAATACTGCTGCTGGCGGCGTATGCCTGCTGTTTCAGGTGCCGATCATTCAGCCGTTCGCTTGCTTGAAGGATCAAATCGAGGTTCCCCAGATCGCCATGACATAGGCACTGACCTAGTCCAAAACCTTCCGCTAAGGTGGTTTCAATGGCGACACGGATTTCTTCATGTGCATAGGGTTCATCAAGCATCGATAAACGGGATAACCCTATCCCCGGCGCACCATGACACCATTTGACAGATGTGAAATCGGGTTGGTCAGCCGAACCCACGGCGAGCTTAAAGAGATTACGCCAATTCTTTTGCTCAGGAATAAACTGGTGGCGTTCGTACTGGATGGCTTGCCATGCTGCTGTACGATATTTCTCTTCGCCTGACGCGGCAGCAAGTTTTAACAATGCCCAAGCGATCCCGGCGGTTCCGTGAGAGAATCCCGTCAGACATTCTTCTTGATCCGGAATAGTTTTCCATCCTATTCCATTTTCAAAAGGAACCGCATGTGCAAGTAATTGTTCGCCACACAACCGCGCTGCCGCGAGAGTTTCACGCGACGGGTGCGCTTCGTGCAGCACCAGCAGTGCTGTTAAGCACCCTGCTGATCCTGCAATCAAGTCAAAGTATGGGTCTTGCGGAATAAGTGCGAGCAGTCGAGGAACGATCCCCTCCGCTTCCCGGATTAACTGCGGATCATTCCAAAGCGCGGCGAGATGCACAAACGTGTAAATCATTCCGCCCCAACCGCTGTAAGCCCCAATCGCCTCTATGTCCGATGGTGCCGCCGCAAGATACCGCCGCGTCGTATTGATCGCCTGTTTCGCCAAGCGGGTGTAACGGGTTTCTCCGGTCATTTCACCGAGATAGGCGAGAAATAGACTAATACCGCACAAACCATCGTAAAGGGTCGCTCCGACAGTGGCAATTCCGTTGAGATAAACATCGCTAAAATTGACGGTCAACCACAGCGCCCCATCATCCGTCGTGTACGCCAGTGTTTCCAGACGATCGCCGATCTGACGGGCTGCTTGCAGATATTCCTCAGGCGAGTATTCATCAGCACCTTGTATATCGATGGGTGGAGGGGAAGCAATGTCGGAATTCTTGACGAACGTCATGAGCGACATTTCGACAAACCATTTTTGCTGTACAAGGTCTTTTTCGCTTAGCTGTGTTATCCGTCGACAAACTTGATCCATGCAGGGTTCAGCGAAAAAGTCGGAGATTTGTTCTCCAGTGCTCGTCCAGATATGCCGACTATCCGTGCGAGAGGCAAACAGCGGAATGTCATTTTGATGAAGATCCGCAATCTCTGCGGCGGCTACTTGTTGATAGCGTGGATCGGTGATTGCCATACGCCACAGGCGGCTGAATAAGCGATCCCGATCGAGGCAGTCTCGCAGATAATCCGGATGGTAGCTTTCTTGCAGCAATCGCCCATACACTTGTGATGCTCGTAAGATAATCCGGGTTGAATCGCCGGCAAAACGCTTGATCGGACCTTCATCTGCAAGGAGTTCTTCTTTATGCTGAGCCAGCAAACGGTACATATGCGTAAAACCGCGTAGAATTTCGGTGCGATACACGTTTACATCAATTGCTTTTCCTTCGAGCGTCGGCAGATTGTGGTCTGGCGTTTCCACCTCAAGGTACTTGCGCACGATCCGCATCTCGTCTGTGCCGCTGTTCTCCCAGATTGGAAAACGATGCCGGGTAAGCTGCCCGGTGAGTGAACCCAACCCATTCGAGTTCAAGGATGGGGTATGGATTTCGGCAGAGATTGGATCGGGAAGCAATCCGACATGTAGAACGGACTGGTCAACAATTTTGTGCCGATTCGGGTCTAGCTGATCCTCTTTGTATTGTCTAGGCGGTGAATGAAATAACGCTTCCAAATCAATAAGAACGGGGTGTTCCCCTGCTGCAAGCAAATTTTCGTAATGAAAGTCAGTCGCACTCAGCACATGAAGCAGCGCGAGATAAGCACCTTGCCGTTGATAAAAACGCTCTACTTCTTGAGGGGATTTACACCCCGTTGGGGTGACATATTCGATCCACCCGTAATCTGTGCGCGACAGTATGGTAAGTGTTCTAAATTCGGGGGATGCGCCCCGTTGATTCAACCAATTCAACAATTCTTGAAAGTGGGCATCCACAGCGATGCTGCGCGGTTTATAGACCAGCCTTAAGCCGGACTCAAATTTCGCAATGATGACTGTGCGTCCATTGTGATGTCGATCACCTTGATTCAAGCTGAGATTGACCACTGCACCCAGCAGATTTCCTTGATCAAAGGAGTTCTGAATATCCTGCCAATCCCGGCACAAACGCCCCAGAAATTCGATGCTTGCATCCGCCCACTGCTGAATATAGAGCGCCGTTTGACGAGCCAAAGCCGGGTATTCTTCAAAAAGCTGTACAGCGACTTCAGGGCGGCGCAACCGTTCAAGGAAACTGCTGAAACGTTCCGCCTGTGTTGATCCCTGTAAAAGTCCTTGCATACGCGCCGCATTAAGCTCCAGAATCATCGTCCGATACAGCATATTGCTCAGGACGTAAGGTTCATTTTGCAGGAGCAAGTTGATCAAGTGTGTCGTGTTGAGCGGAACATAAGGATACGTGGATTGCAGGTTTTCAATACTGCTCTTGATGCGTTTTGCGTAAAAATGGAACAGTGGTTTCAGTACAAAGGTGAATAGGTTAGGTTCTTCTCCCGGTTGTAACTGTGGAATTGATTCCGTTTCAAAATGTTTTGCTTCCGAGGGCGCATATGCCTTTTGAATATCAAGTACCCAACCGGGAAGTTCTCCCAAACGTTCTTTCATTTGCTCATCAGATTCAGCCAGCAAAGAAAAGAAGGTCGCCTGCGAGACGCCAAGGATTTCCAGAAACCGAGGGAACAATGCTTGATCCTCTTTGCTTAGAGTCTCGCTTTCCCATCGATTCAGCCGATGCTGTGCGTATTTGTGGGCTGCGCTGTCTTTCCCGTGTTCCGCTGTGCTAATGGGCGAATCATGAAGCGTGCGGATGCGCTGCTCGAGGGGCAAAGCACGAAACCAGCTTGAAGACTCCACCGGATTTTGGATCATGCTTCTTGTAGTCTCCGAGTCATGCAGAACTTTAAACCGTTCGATAAATAAATAGGGACGCAGCAGTGCCGCGCCCCGAAAAAAGCTCAACTCAAATGCTGCTGATCAGGGCAGGTAAAGAATCGGGCGGATGGGCAGTTCAACACAGGTGGTCGCAGAGATGAAACCATTGCAACCGCAGTTTGTATTGCGGCAGCTGCTCGAGCACGACCCCATACACGAGGCGGTATCAGTAAATTCTCTATCAAGTCCACCTGCGACCCCTTCTAGATCGAGATCGGTCAGTTCGATCATCCCTGCCGGATTCTCGGGGAGTGCCGCGCGTTCTTCGTCGCTCAGGCTCAGGCGGTATGCTTCATCTTTCCATGCGCGGATGATATCGACATTGCTCATTTGAACTTCTCCTCCATAGTCTACACATTGTCAATTTCAAATCTGCAATCTTTCGGATAACTGGCAAACGAAGGCAATTTCCGAAAGGAAGCAACTATTGGTGGTGCGGTATGAATACAGATTCATCTCCGGTTTATCGGTTTCCGCACGCAGGATTTATCAACAATTGGGTTACAAGAACTAATCTAGCAGGCTAACGTGGAGGCATCGTTGATTAAGCGTTAATGAAACGTGTAATAACTGCAAAATCCGTAAATCACAAAAGATTGTCAGGATCGGACGTTTGCGCCGTTTAGCGACAGACTGGACGAAGTGTTTGACCCTTAAAGTGAGTGAAATTGCAGGGGACTACGGGTCGCCAAGATCGAAGCAGTGTTCACGGAGAGTGGGGGTGAGGCTCAAAGCCCTTGAAACTGTTATCAAGGGCTTTCGCTTCCGTATAGTGGATTATTGATAGTTCGCTGTCAAGGTGGGCTGGCACGCATCGGATTTCAGGTGATCGACCAGATCATGAAGCATCGCTAGTGCTAGGGGATGGAAGTGAAGCGTTTCGCGGATCGGGTAGGTCGTCATGACGACGCGCCCTCGTCCATAACGGAACTGCACGGTATGAAGTGCAGGATGCTGCACCCAACCAGCGATCTGCCCTGCGAGAAAGTCTGCATGTACTGCGGGATCGTTCATAGGTACACCAAGGATTACAGCCTCTGGCATCATGTCCATGAACGGAAGTGTAAGCGGGTTTTCGACCGGAACACGTTTGTATACCCCGGGTCGCAGCCAACTCCAAGCCGTGATCCAGCGCCCACCGTAATTGCCGCCTCTCCCATGCACCCAGAAGAACGGACTGCCCGCGTTATTGGCGAGATACAACAAGTCCCCGCCCGCCTTGACCCACTCCAACACTTCGGCAGTTGGTTGATCGCTGATGACCAACTGTGTCGTACTGCTGATCGTCCGTTTAATCTCGTATCCACTCCCACGGAGCACATTACCCATGCCGGGGAGACGCGCCAGTTCATCGGCCGCCCCTTCGGAAGTATTCGCGGGAGTGAGTGGCGCGGATGCTAACCACGAGTCGATCTGCGGATTGGTCTTGCTTGGACGCAGGATAGCAGCAATTTCGCCAGCGAAATCCGCGCGCCGTGCTTCGGCAGGCAGTACGAGGATACTCATCGTATTCTGAGCCAGCGACGCGCCGTTTTTGATGCGCAGATCGAGCGAGGTGCTTTGCTCGGTGAACCTCAAGTATACCTGACCGAGATCGCGTACCTCACCGCGCTTGACTGCACTTACATCCACCTCAAGTAGAGTTTCGCCCGCCGCACTGACTTGAGCTTGTGCATTCGTCCACTCTGCCGCGCTGTAATGCGAGGCAAACACGCGCACGGTGGCAGTTTCATCACTCCAGTAGGTGAAGCGATCCAACTGCGGCACGATCACATCTTCTGCGTTAATCTGTCCGAAGCGATCGTGGAATACTTTCGTACCTCGTGCGAAATCGAGGAGTCCGTTGCTTTCCCAGTAGATATCGCTTAGTTCGGTAATGACATAGCCCTGCAGCAGTGGGAGGCGGCGCATCGTGTCGATCTCGTACTTGAGCGCGTTGAACTGATGCCATTGTGCCGCTTCTGCAAATGCCTCGTAATCCTTCCAGATCGTGCGTAAGCCAAGCGCATCAAAGCGCTCGAGAAGTCCGGCTGCGCGTCCAGCTTCCCCGTCCCACGGCGACCACCAGCCGCTCAGATCCGCCCAGTCGGGCAAGCCGCCGCCAAACTGTTTGAGCGATGGAATTCCCCAATTGCCGAACTCCGACAGGATGATCGGTTCGTGACCGGTGCGCTGTGCATCGCCATAGTTGGAGAAACTCCATAAGGGGCGCGATGCCAGACCTTCGACAAATTGTTCGAAGCTGTCAGCATGATCCGGGATATTGGTGTAAACATGGAAGTCATCCAGATCGCTTTTGACGTGGACGCTCAAACCCCAAGACTGGGGGCACGGCGAGTTATCGACGACGAGGCGCGTCGGATCGAGCCGTTTGCACAGATCGACCATCTCTGTAATCCATGCCCGATCTGCTGCGCTTAACAGCAGGGTCGTACCCCAATCCTCGTTGACCATCGTCCAGATCATCAGCGATGGATGGTTGTAATCGCGTGCGATCATCGCTTCGAGGATGGCACGTGCACGGGCTTTCACCGTGTCGTCGAGCGCATAGGCTGCCGGATGATCTGATTTTGCGCCGTAGAACGTGCGCCAAGACGGAATTTCCGACCAGATCAGCAAGCCGATCTCATCCGCCAGATCGTAATAGCGCGGATCAGGCGGTTTGATGTGACAGCGCAAACTATTCAAGCCAAGCTGCTTCGCTTTGTTGAACTGATCACGCAGAAAATCGTCTGAAGGCACCGTGTAGATCGTACCGGGATACAAATCCTGATCGAGCGCGCACAACAAATAGAATGGTTCTCCGTTGAGCAGCAGCATTCCATCACGGGTGCTGATCTCACGAAAGCCGAAGCGAACCGAAATCAGATCGTCACCGAACCGTACCTCTGCGGTGTATAAGTTAGGCGTTGAGGGTGTCCAGAGCGACGGCTGATCAACGCGCACCGTGATCGTAACTTCATCTTGATCGGGATTGACTGGCACAGTCGCCCGCGCTTCATCGATGCTCACACCGATGCTGCCCGCTTGCGACACACCTGCCAAACGGATGCACACTTTCGCTTCACCAGTGTGAATATCTGGTGTGACATGGACTTGATCGATATAACGGGCAGGGACAGTCGTCAGTTTCACATCCTGCCAGATACCGCTGGCATCGAGATACCACGTCTGTTTGCCGTGCGGGATGGTTTCGGCGTTGAATGGCGGTTGTGTGCTGTCGGTTTGCTGCTCGATCCAGCGCGGAATCGTGATCGCCGTTTGGATGGTGTCGTACACGCGCACCGTAAGCAAGTTCTCGCCAACATGCACATACTTCTTGATAGCCATTCGGAACGGCATATAGCCGCCCTCATGTTCGGTAACACACTCACCGTTCACAAACACCTGACACCAGTAATCGACCGCGCCGAAATCCAACAGAACTTCGCCGCTGACATCTTCGATGTGGAAGGTTCGCTGATACCACATGTAACCGCTGTAACGACGCAGATCCGGGAATGCCGCTTGAATTGGCATCGGAACGGGGATCGTGCGGTCAAATTGTACGGTCGTCGCTGATAACTGACCGGTAGGATCAAGTTGGAACTGCCAATCCCCCGCCAATGAAGTTTGGTGACGCATACCTAGTTTTCCTTAAGCAAACTGCACAGTTGCTAATGAGTGCGGAGGTAATTCGATGCGCCATTGCCCCACGCCATCGGCGCTTACGTTAAGTGCTGATAAAGCAACACGATCCGGCGTCTGTGCGCTGTTGACGGCACGCGGCGAATCGGCGGTGAGAAGCTGCGCACGGGTGACTTGCTTCGTTCCGGCGATGTTCAACAGCACGGATGCAGGTTGATCGTAATGGCGGTTGACGAACGAAACACTGATGCCTGCTGCTGTCGATGACGCGGTTGCTGTCACGGCGCTGGTTTCGCTGCCCTGCATTGTCTGACCAGTTATCACTTCGACGGGTAGAGCGGTTGCGCCAATGTGCGGCATGTGCATTTGCAGCGCGTAGTATGTCGGCGTGACCCACATGGATGCACCGTCAGTCATCACGGGTGCATGGAGTACGTTCACTATCTGGGCAAGGTTCGCCATGCTCAACACGCTGCACTGGCGGTGAAAGCCTTCCAGCGCTGCGCCGACTGCCAGCGCGTCGCGGAGCGTTCCCGCCTGTTCGTAGGTGATTGGTTCGCGATGACAGGCGTTATCCGGTCCCCATGAGCGCGCTTCGGGATGCCACACGCCCCATTCGTCGAGCGCGATACCGATGGGGTGCGCGTTCGTGCCGATCGCGTCGCTCAAGTAACCGGCGGTGCGTTTGACGAAATCTTCGGTCGCGTCAGCTTCCGCCAGCAATCCGTAATACTGTGCTTCGGTGAAGTCGAGTTCCGGTCCGCCGTTGATCCAGTAGCGATGGATTGAGAAATGATCAACCAGACTCAGATAACGCTCATTGGCAGCGATAAACCGCTGATTCCAATCATCATCATGTCCGCATGCTACAAGCTCAATGGTCGTATCGACGTGGCGCAGCATCGTTGCATAGCGGCGATATTCGCGGGCATAACTTTCGACATCGTAATTGCCACCGCAGCCCCAATTCTCGTTGCCGACACCCCACAAAGTCACACCGAAGGGCTGGCGCGATCCATTGGCGGTACGTTCGGCGGCAAGAGACGTGTTCAAGGCAGAATTGCAGTACTCTACCCAGTCGCATAATTCTTGCGGTGTTCCACTACCCATGTTCCCCGCAAGATAAGGTTCTGCACCGAGCAGACGGCACAGGGCGATAAATTCATGCGTACCGAGACTGTTGTCGTCTTCGACCTGCAAGCCGCACGATAAACCTAATCGGCGGAAGCGCTTCTCTGGTTCGCCGATTCCGTCACGCCAGTGATAATGATCGGCGTAACAGCCGCCGGGCCAGCGCAGCAGCGGTACGGGCATTGCCTTGAGCGCATCGACGACATCCTTTCGAAAGCCGCCGTAGGTAGGGATCGCCGTCTGGGTTGTACCGAGCCATAGACCATCGTAGCAGCAGCGCCCCAAATGTTCGGCAAAATGCCCATAAAGTCGCGGTGAAATCGTCCCAATCGGGCTGTCAACCTGAATCAACAAACGGGTTTCAATCATCGAATTATTCTCCGCTTAAACGGTAGAGTGCCGCGCCATGCGGCGGTAGTGCTGTCCGCAGCGCGCCCCTGATCACACCCAGATCGCGCCGCGCCCACAAATCACGAACCTGAACATCCGATGGGATGTCAACACTGATTGTAAGATCGCTCTCCCCAATATTGAACAGCGCGATGTATTGATCTTTGCCTGTTCCGTCGACCGCCTCCGCCGCCCAAACTATCCCATTTCCGTGCCGGAAAAGCTCGCGGCTGCCGCGGCTGTGTTGATTGACGGTTAGCACTTCGGGATTGCTAAGTAGGGCGATCGTCTCAGCGTCGGTCGTGGGGAGATCGCAGCCGAGCATGAGCGGCGACCGGAAGATTGACCATAGTGTCAGCATGGTGATCACTTCATCGCGGGTAAAGCGGCTCTGGCGATCTTCACCCCGTTCGCCGCGCACACTGATGTGACCGAGGGGAAGCATATCGGCATCGGGATAAGCTCCATCCCGCGTAAAAGGCGACCATTCGCGGCACAAGTCAAATTGACGTTTCAAATCATCCCATATATCCCAAAAATCGGGCGAGATACGCCACATTTCGCAGTTATCGATCAAGTGTGGAGCGCGATCGATCGTCAACTCGACGCCGGGAGACAGGCTGAGAATCATGTCACGCCCGCATTTGAGCATCGCCCGGCGAAAACCAGCAATCTCGTCAGCATGATACGGGTAGAGCATATCGTCGGCTTTGATGAAATCAATATCCCAAGAGGCGTACAGTGCCATGATCGAGTCGTAGTACGCTTGGGCAGCGGCGTGTGACATGTTCAAGCCGAACATATCCGTATTCCAAGGGCAGATATCGGCTGTGTTTGCGGCGTCACGCGCGGTGTAGATACTGTTCCAGATGGGAAGATTTTGCTCGACTGCCTGGCGGGGAATGCCGCGCATGACATGAATGCCAAACCTCAAGCCGAGGGCATGAATCGCATCCGCCAACGGCTTGAAACCAGATCCACCAGCAGCGGAGGGGAAACGATTCGGGGCAGGCATCACCCGCCCGTACCCATCCATCACCAACGGCGCAAAGGGTCGATAACCGCCCGCTTTCGCCTCTGGCTCTGACCATTGGATGTCTACTACAATCGTATTCCAGCCGAATGGCAGCAGTTTTTCTGCCATAAACGTCGCATTGGCGCGAACTTCTTGCTCTGTCACTGATGTACCGAAACAATCCCAACTATTCCACCCCAGCGGTGGGAGCAAATGCTTTTTCATAAGGTTTATTTCTTTTCAGACGCTTTGCTGCGCCCCCTGCATACTACCCAAAGTGCGAGCGAGCAAGAGAAGCAGTGTTTTTGAACGTGCATACGTATACAGTTATTCGTATTCTAACCACGAGGATCGAAGCCTGTCAACAAGTATGCACGCTCATTACTTTCCTAAGCAGAATCGCGGACGACGAGTTTGCGCTCGCTTTCGAAGGTGCGTGTCTGTGTAATAGTCGGATTGTCGAGGCGTTCGAACAGTGTATTTGCCAGCTTCAAGCCAATGTCACGCGGGTCTTGCGCGATCGTGGTGAGCATCGGGCGAATGATCCGCGCTTCGGGGATATCGTCGAAACCCATGACTGCGACTTGATCCGGAACCTGCACACCCGCTTCTTGCAGCGTTAGGATCGCGCCAATCGCCATGAGATCATTGCACGCGAACAATGCGCGCGGCAAAACACCAGAACGCAGCAGCGCACGCGCGGCGTCTGCTCCACCCTCCAGTGTGAAGTCACCCTCGACATAGCTGCGTTGATCAAATGTCAACCCGAACTCGTGGAGGGCGCGTAGGAATCCATGAAAGCGGCGCGGTCCCGGAGGCAGATCGTCGGCAACCCCGAAAAAGCCGAACTCACAATAGCCGCGCTCGGTGATCATACAGCGCACACCTTC
>CALBRY010000367.1 GCA_937927665.1 uncultured Chloroflexota bacterium | reverse complement strand
GGGGTATGCCGGTGATTATGTACGCGCCATGTGGATGATGCTTCAGCAAGACACCCCGGATGATTTCGTAGTCGCAACCGGAAAGACCCATTCGGTTCAGCGCCTTGTTGAAGTCGCATTCGGTTGTGTTGATCTGGACTGGAAGCGCTTCGTCGTACAGGATGAAAAGTTCATGCGTCCGGCTGAAGTTGATCTATTGGTCGGAAATCCAGCAAAGGCACAGCGTGTCCTCGGTTGGGAGCCAAAGGTTTCGTTCGAAGAACTCATCGAGATGATGGTTCAGGCGGATATTGCCCTTCTGAAAGAGGAATACCACCTTTAATCGTGATCGATACTCACTGCCACCTCAACTTTGATCAATTCGATGCCGACCGGGACGCAGTGATCGCGCATGCTGCCGCACAGCATGTCACCCGCGTGATCATTCCCGCAGTCGATCAAGATTCAACAGATGCCGCTTATGCACTCGCACAGCAGCATCATGGAATCTTTGCGGCGGCAGGTGTCCATCCAAACAGCACCGCCGAATTTATCGACACTGATCTAGAGTGGATCGAGGCAGCAGCACGGCGGGATAAGATTGTCGCAATTGGCGAAATCGGGCTGGACTATTATTGGGATACCAGCCCAAAACCGATCCAGCGGCGCGCCTTTGAGCAGCAGTTGGAATTAGCCGCACGGCTCAAGCTCCCGGTGATCATTCATAACCGGGAAGCGCATGAAGATGTCATCTCTGTGCTGGAATCATGGGTAGGTTCACTTCCGCCTGAACTCCGCAATCGCCCCGGCGTGATGCATTCATTTTCAGCACCGCAGGAAATCGCGGATCGTGCTGTCGCCGCCGGGTTTTATCTCGGTTTCACCGGACCAATCACCTACAAAAACGCCGAGGATTTGCGGCGGACTGCCACCCGTGTCCCCCTTGATCGGCTCTTGGTCGAAACCGATGCGCCCTATTTGACCCCCGTGCCGCATCGCGGAAAACGAAATGAACCCGCCTATATCCCGTTGATTGTTGAACGACTCGCGGCGCTGCACGGTCTTGATCCGTCGGAGATGGCGAGTATCACGACAAGCAACGCCGAGCGCCTATTCTTGCTCCCACCGGAGACGCTTTGATGACTGAGCCGACTGTAGATGTTTCGATCATCATCGTAAGCTGGAATGTCGCTGATCTCCTAAAAGCGTGCCTCGAATCGATTACCGCGCACGCCAGCAGCACACGCACCATCGAAGTCATTGTCGTCGATTCCGCCAGTGCCGATCACACGGTCGAAATGGTACGCACACACTTCCCTCATGTGATCCTGCTCCCCCAAGCGGAGAATGTCGGGTTTACGCGAGGAAATAACATCGGACTGGGTGCGGCGCGTGGTCGATATCTATTCCTCCTAAATCCGGATACGATGCTGCTCGATGACACTGCACACGCGCTAGCGGCTTATCTTGATGCGACTCCGACCGTCGGAATCGCCGGACCCAGAACCCTTAACACCGATCGCAGTTATCAATCGACCCGCCGACGCTTTCCGACGCTTGCGTTGGAACTGCGCGAAAGTCTGTGGCTTGCACCGCACCTGTTTGATCTGCCGCCGAGCCATTTCGCACTCGATAATCCGCCCCCTGATGCCACCCATCTGGTAGACTGGGTACAGGGATCGGCGATGATGCTGCGCCGTGAGGTCTACGATCAAATCGGCGGCATGGATGAGGGTTTTTTCATGTTCTCTGAAGAGGTGGATTGGTGCAAACGCGCCGCCGATCAAGGCTGGAAAATCGCCTATGTCGGCAGCACATCGATCATCCATCACGGCGGAAAAAGCACCGAACAGGCGACCGCTCGCTCACACATCCACTACCAGACGAGCAAAATCCGCTACTTTCGCAAACATCACGGCGCGGCACGCGCGAACCTGCTGCGTCTGTATATCCTGTTGAACTATCGCATTCAGTGGATCATCGAAAGCGTAAAAGGCGCGCTCGGTCACAAACGTGAGCTGCGTCAAAAACGCCGCGAAACCTATCATGAAGTGCTGCGTTCTGGGCTGAGAGGCTGAACGATGCGAATCGGGATCGTGACAGGTGAATACCCTCCGATGGAAGGCGGCGTTGGCGCATACAGTGCCATCCTCGCCGAACGGCTGACACAGCAGGGACATCAAGTTTACGTCCTGAGCAGCACCGCCGCGCACGCATCCCACCCTAAGATCACGGTTGACGCATCCATTCATCGCTGGTCACCCGGCGCTCTTCAAATGATCCGCCAATGGGCGCGCACCAATCACCTTGATGTGATCAGTTTGCAGTTTCAGACGGCGGCGTATCAGATGTCGCCGTATGTGCATTTTCTGCCCGAAACCGTCCACCCGATCCCGCTGGTCACAACATTTCATGATCTCCGTGTGCCGTATCTGTTCCCAAAAGCGGGCAAACTACGCAATTGGATCGTCATGCGGCTTGCCCGTGCCTCGGATGGCGTGATCACCACCAACCATGAAGATCTTGAGCAGGTGACTCACCTTCCCTGCACCGCGATGATCCCGATTGGAAGCAATATCCTGCCCATCCTCCCCGACACATTTGATCGTGAAGCACACCGGGAGCGCCTCGGAATTTCGGCAGGTGAATTCGTGATCGGGTTTTTCGGGTTAATCAACCGCTCCAAAGGCGTCGAAACACTGCTCGAAACGGCGGCAATTCTGCGCGCCGATGCGGTGCCAGTGCGCGTCCTATTCATTGGTGGCACGGCAGGCAGCAGTGACCCGACTAATCTCAGCTACATTGCTGAAATCAACAGCCGGATCGATCGGCTTGACCTTGAAAACATTGTGATCCGTACCGGATACATCGATGAAGTACAAGTCGCGGCAGCGCTGCGTTCGGTTGATGGAATCGCCTTTCCGTTTCGTGATGGGGTTTCTTATCGGCGCGGCAGTTTGATGGCAGCACTTCAGTATGGATGCGCCATCATCACAACGCCTCCGGTTGTCCCGAATCCCGATCTGGTCGATGGCGAAAACATGCTCTTTCATCCGGTCGAAGATGCGCGAGGGCTTGCGGCGCACTGCCGCCGCCTATATCACGATGCCGATCTACAGGCGAAACTCTCAGCCGGAGCGCTCGTTTTAGCGCGCCGCTTCGAGTGGGATACAATCGCCCGCGAAACAGCCGCATTTCTCCAAAAAGCGGCGGGAGTCAGCGTGTGAAACCACTCAATCGCCGCTTTGCACCGGACCTGTTAGCAGTCACGGCGCTGATCGCGTTGTGGATGCTGTTTTTCTGGCGAATTTTCACGCCGATCGACGCCGATCAAGCATCGCTCGAAAAAGGTGATTTTTCCGGGCAGTTTGTCGCGTTTGCGGCATATCAATACGATCGCTGGTCAGCGGGTGAAGTCCCGTTATGGAATCCGTACAACAACGGCGGACTGCCGTTTATTGCGGATACGCAAGCGGCGGTATTCTATCCCCCGCGCTTGATCACGATTGCACTGGCACATGTGTCCGGCGGCTGGAGCTACCGCGCGCTTGAATACGAAATGACCGCGCATGTACTGGTTTACACCCTGTTTATGTATGCTTTCATGCGGCGGTTAACATACGGACGGCGTGGGAGCATCATCGGCGCATTCGTCGGCGCGCTAATCGTGGGCTACAGCGGATTCAGCACCGGATATGCACCGCTTCAGCTTGCCATACTCGAAGCAGCGATATGGCTGCCATTGGCGCTGCTCGGTATCCATGAGGCATCTCGTGAGCGCTGGCGTCCGCAGTGGTTAATCATCACAGGCGCGGCGTTAGGGCTGTCTTGGCTGGCAGGCCATCCACAAACCAGCTTCTTTATGACCTATCTGCTGACTGCTTATTTAGGGATTCAGGTATACCGCCGCCGCTTACGCTGGCACACCTTCGTGATCGGCACGGCATTTTTCGGTGCGATCGCTTTCGGATGCGCGGCGGTGCAGCTCATCCCCGGTGTGGAGTATCTCACGCTCACAACGCGAACCGAATTCGGCTACGATGCGAAGGGAAACGGTTTCCCGTTTCAAGATATCATCCAGTTTGTCTTTCCCGGCATCGTCAGCCTATATTCGCCGCTGTATATCGGCTTTACAGGGCTGGTGCTGGCGTTGATCGCTGTATACCGCCGTGAAAAAGAGGTGGTTTTTTGGGGCGTGATCGCCCTGTTCGCGCTCGTGTGGAGCTTTGGCGCAAACAGTGCTTTGTTTCCGGCACTGTATAACCTCGTACCGGGGTTACGATTCTTTCGCGGTCAGGAACGCGCCGCTTTCCTTGTCATGCAAGCGTTGGCGATCCTTGCCGGGTTAGGCGCAGCCCATCTGCTCGATTGGGATGCCGTGCGCGATTATGCCGCCGCCCTACGCATCCGCATCTGGTTGAATCGAATTTTCATCGGCGCGATGCTTGTTGGTGCGCTCATGTTCGTCGTGTGGATCGACGGTTCCGGCGGCTTTGCTGAACGGATCAGCTTGTTCGCGTTCGCCTTGATCATGATCGGCGCGGTTTATCTGCTGATTCCGAATCTACTCGCGTATCGCCCCCGCGATCTCGCGTTTTGGTCAATTGCCGGACTGCTCGCCTTCGAGTTATTCACGGTCAACATGGATTCGCCCGCGACATATGATGCTGTACCGCCGGAAGATCAACTGTCGATCGCTCCGCCGCCTCTGATCGCGGATGTCCTCAGCGATTCAGAAATCCCTTTCCGTGTCGATGGTGAGCGCGGCGTACTCGCCAATTACGGCTCGCTCTACGGCGTGCAGGATATTCGCGGGATCAGCCCACTGTTTCTCAACCGCGCATGGACAATTCTTTCAGATGATTCGCTGACTACCCGCGCATGGGAGCTTTTCGCGGTGCGTTATGTGTTCACCGATTGGAACCAGCTTCCTATCGCCAGTGAAATCGTAGACGCGGGATCGGACGTGTTCGGCGCGATCAATCTGCACCGTTTGAATGATCCGCGACCTTTTGCTCTGGTGATTCATCAGCACTATATCGAACCATCCGACGAAATCGCGATCAACCTTCTGCGCGATCCGGGTATCGATCCACGTCGAATAGTGATCCTAAACCGCGATCCCGGTGTCCCATCAACGGAGAGTGAACAGCCGTCCGTTCCGTCACAAGTTACATTTTTCTCGCCGGAGCGTGTGACGATCACTGTATTAGCGGATCGTCCCGGCATCCTAAGCGCCGCGATCGTTGATTACCCCGGCTGGCGGGCAACCGTCAACGGTGAGTCCGTCGAAATCATCCGCGCGTATGGTGCGCTGTCTGCTGTTCCGGTTGGTGAAGGTGAAAGCACGGTAGAATTCATCTACGATCCGCTCACGTACCGGCTTGGCGCGATGATCAGCGCCGTGACTTGGGTTGCGCTTGGTGTTATCGGTTTAATTCTGGGGATTTATGCAGCAGGTAAACGAACTTCAACGCTGGGTCGCCGGGCTTGATCGGCGTGCATACGCACTTCTAATTGGTCTCTCTATCGGCGCGACGGGTGGTATCGTTGGGCTGCTGATCGCCGTATTCGATCCGCTCATCGCCATCGGTTTGATTTTTGGAGCGCTGATCGCGCTGTATATTCTGACCAGCATCGAAGCGGCACTTTACGGAATTATCGCCGTGATGGCGCTGCTGCCGTTTGGGACACTTCCCTTCCGGCTCGGATTCACGCCGACATTTATGGATGCGGCAATGCTGGCGTTTCTCGTCGTGTATCTCGCCCAGTGGATGACCGGACGGCGCGGCGGAAAAATCCGTTTGACACCCGTTCATCCGTTGATCGGGCTGTACCTCGCATGGATGATTCTGGCATTTTTGCTCGGCATGCAGTACGGATCGCCCAACTCGACCACCGCGCGCCAATTTGCCGAAACACTCCTCAGCATCAGCATGACATTCATTCTGGTCGATCTGCTGCGTGATACACGTTTGCTGCGGCGGCTTGTTCTGGTGATCACGGTAGTTGTTGCGGCGCAGGCGTTGATCGCCATCGGGCTGTACGTGATGAATGACGAAACAGCCGAACGCACGCTCGTGCGCTTGGCACGGTTTGGATACCCCAACGGCGGCGTGATCCGCTACATCGAAGACAATTCCGAACTGGCAGAGCGCGCAATTGGCACATGGGTCGATCCGAACGCACTCGGCGGTTTCCTCGTCGTTTCGGCGCTCACACTTGCGCCGCAAGTATTCGCACGTAAACCCGTACTGCGTTCTCGCTCATTCGCGTGGGGAGTCTTGGGCATCGTCGGAATCTCGCTGATGTTGAGCTTCTCGCGTGCATCAGCGCTCGCATTTGGTGCAGGGTTGGCATTCATCGGCACAATCAAAGGCTACCGCCGCTATCTGGGCTTGATTGCGATCGCTGTTGTCGTGCTCCTTCTGCTTCCTCAAACACAGGACTACATCACCCGCTTCGTAGAGGCATTCACCGCGCAAGACCTGGCAACTCAGATGCGAATCGGCGAATACGGAGATGCCTTTGAACTGATCAGCCAGTACCCGATCGCAGGAATCGGCTTCACAGGCACACCTATCGCCACTCTATACACCGATGTCGCCAGTATGTACTTGATCATGGCAAACCAGATCGGGCTGGTCGGCTTGGGAATCTTCGCCATTACCATCTTCAGCGTGTTTATGTACGGCTTACGCGCATGGAAAGTCGCCCGCCATGATCCCGAACTGCGTTCGATTCACCTCGGTTATCATGCGGCGCTGCTTGGCGGCTTGATCAACTCAGTCGCCGACTTGTATTTTTTTCGGCTCGATTTTCATGCGGCGATTACGCTTTTCTGGCTGGTTATCACATTGTGCCTGACAAGTTCACGCCTCGCACTGGAACGAAGCGCCGTCCGTTTAGAATCGACCGTTGATAGAAACGATTCCCTCCGCTAGCATATAGAACTGCGAACGAGCCATTTGGCTCGTTTCCGTAATGCTTTCCGCTCTGCACAGCGCACATTCCTCTTGTTAGCGCACCGCAGGGCAAACCCGGGGAAAGGAGACAAAAGATTCCCGATGAAACGAGCATACGAAGTTGCGTTTATTGTCCGACTGGACACCGCCGACGAAGCACAGATTAACACCACAGTTGATCAGGTGCGCGGCTGGGTCGAAGCGGGCGAACTTGGACAGGTTCAGCGGATTGACCGCTGGGGTCGCCGCAAGCTGGCATACGAGATCGATAAGCAGCGTGAAGGCTATTACGTCTTCATGGATTCGCAAATCGAACCTCAGGCGCTGGGCGAAATCGAACGTAATCTGAATCTGTCGCCCTTTGTTTTGCGGTATCTGATCGTCCGTAAAGACGAGTAATATCCGCCGTTTGTGTCGTCACCCGTTCAACTGCCTGTCGGTTTGAATCAGAAACGCGCTGCATTATGGGTCGTGGTCTAAACAAAGTTATCATCATTGGGAATGTCGGGCGTGAGCCAGAAATGCGCTATACGCCCAGTGGACGCCCCGTGACGAGTTTCAGCGTCGCCACCACCCGCACATGGGTCTCTTCCGAAGGCGAACGCCGCGAAGAGACGGAATGGTTTAATGTGGTTGCTTGGGGAAACCTCGCGGAAATATGCAAAGCCCACCTGACAAAAAACCAGCAGGTTTATGTCGAAGGGCGGCTGCAAACGCGAGGATGGGAAGACGAAACCGGCAAGAAGCATTTCCGCACCGAATTGGTTGCCAACGAAATGATCTTGTTGGGGGATCGTCGCCCACCGGGCGCTGAATTTGATTACTTGAACGATGAGCAGGATTCAGGCGACGATTACGCTTTCTAACGCTGATAAGTCACGTACCTAACACTACTGGAGAGAATATACCGTGAGCGATATGCCACCGCGTGAGCCACGCAGCCGCGCGGATAATGACAGCATTGAAGAAGGCGGGGAACGCGAAAACCGTCGCCCAGATCGTGAACGTGGCGATCGTCCCTTCCGTGGGCGCGGACGCGCTCAGGCGTACTGCCCCAAAGGGCGCTGCTACGATTACAAGGATATCGATAAACTCAAGCGCTTTATCACCGAGACCGGCAAAATCAAGCCGCGCCGCCAGACCGGAAACTGCGCTCGCTGCCAGCGTGAACTGGCGCGCGAAATTAAACGCGCACGCCATCTGGCGCTGCTTCCCTACATCCTGCTTTCTGACTAAATCGGAAACCTGATGAGCAAACGCAACCAAACCACCGGCATCCCGAAACCGGGGGACCTCAAGCCCGCACCCAAGTCGGATGCTAACGAGAGCAAGTCCTTACGCGGTCGCTTGCAGCCGCGTTTACTCAACGAGTATAAAACCCGTCACGAGCGTGAAGCCGTCGTTCAGCGTTTTGTGCTGATCGCGGTGATCGCTGTGGCTGCGATCGCTGTCGTCATTCTGGGCATCAGCTTCGTGATCGATCAGATCGTGACGCCTTCCCAGTCTGTCGCAGTGGTCAACGGCGAGACGATTACTGTCGCGCAGTTTGAAAGCCGCGTCCGTTTGGAACGCGCCATCGCGAACGAATCGCTGAACACACAAGCGGCGTTGATGTTCGCAATGGGCGCAACAACGGATCAGGTCAGCCAGCAGATTGGTCAAAGCGCTGAGTGGAATGAGCTTCAGGTTTCCGATCAATTGGGTAACCGTGTCCTCAACGATATGATCGCCGAAGCGCTCCTCCGTCAAGAAGCAGCGCGCTTAGGCATCACCGTAACCGCTGAAGAAGTTCAAGGCGCGATTGAAGACTATTTCGGGTATGACCCGGAAGCCGCAGCCAGCGAACCGACCGCAACGCCGGAGGCAACACTGACGCCGACGCCGTTCGTTTCGCCGACGCCGACCGTTACCCCGACCGCTTCACCGACGCCAGAGTTCACTGCCACCGCAACCCTGACCCCGCAGCCTTCCGCGACGCCTTCTGCGACGCTGAGTGCTACGGAACAGGCTGTCCGCTATAACGACGTACGCGATAGTGCGCTTGGCAGTATCAAGCGTGCGGCGGGCGTCGGTGACACGGAAATCAACGCCTACTTCGAAGTTCTGGCGCTGCGCGATAAGCTGGCGGATCATCTCGGCGTTTCTGCCGAAACAACCACCTATGCTGATGTACGTCACATTCTTGTCGGCACGGAGCAAGAAGCGCTGGACGTGATTGCGGCGCTGAACAGCGGCGACTCGTTTGCTGAATTGGCGCGTGCGGTATCGACAGACACCGGCTCTGGTGAACAGGGTGGCGAACTCGGATGGGCAGCGATCAGCGGCTATGTGACCGAATTTGCGGATGCGGTCCGCACGGCTGAAATCGGCGCGATCCTCGATCCGGTTCAGTCTCAGTTTGGATACCACATCATTCAGGTGCGCGCCCGTGAAGAACGCGCCGCATCCGAATCCGAAATTCAGAGCGCACGCGATCAAGCAGTTGATGCGTATCTCGATACGCTGCGCGATGAACAGGATGCGAGTATTCAGTTGTTCGATACGTGGATCGATAATGTGCCCGACGAACCGATCTTCGCCCTGACGGGTTGATGACCGCGTGAGTCATGCAGACCATTAAGTAACGATTGAGGGCTTCCGGTGAGGAAGCCCTTTTTGCTTGTTGTATACTGTCAGCAGGTGAGCAATACCAACGTCTTGGCAACGCCTTAGCAGCTCCCATTGTAGCCTGCCGTATAAGTGACTATAATCCGCCTCATGAGCAGCAGATTCTCGCGCCTTGAAGCGCAGCTAGAACGCCTCATTGAAGGTGCGTTCACCCAATTGTTTGGCAAAACCATCCGCCCACAGGATATCGCGCTGCGGCTTTCACGGGCAATGGAAGACCATTTACTACCCGCCGAAGGCAGTGATCCGCGCCCATTCGCACCGGATCATTACCGCATTCGTTTGAACGCACAAGTACACGCCAGTCTGCTGGCGCGGCAGCCAGCGTTGGCGGATATTTTGAGTCAGCATCTTGTATCCTTGGTCACGTTCGCGAATTACCGCCTCAAGGGTGTGCCGCAGGTCGATCTGATCGGCGATTCGCTCTGCACACCGACTGAACTCGACGTGACTGCCCTGCACAGCGATCCCGGACAGAACTTGACATCAGCGATGGATAAACCCGAAGCACCGCCGCAGCCACAGTCAAAAGCGCCGCGTAATGTTCAATTGGTCATCAACGGCACACGGATCGTCACACTCGATACGCCATTGGTCAACGTAGGGCGTGGACAGGATAACACGATAGTGCTGGACGATCTGCATGTTTCTCGTCATCATATTCAACTGCGGCTGCGATTCGGTCATTACACCGTGTTTGATACCAACAGCCGGGGCGGGACACGCGTCAATGATGTTCTAATCCGCGAACACCGCCTCCAACCGGGGGATGTGATTCGCATCGGCAAAACGCAGATTGTCTACATTGAGGACGCGCCCCACGACGGACAAACTGGCGTAACGGCGGCGCTCGGATGCTAAAAGAGGCGGCGGCTTGACAAACGAAACGGCGCTTTTTCTATTACGCCTTGCGGGAAGCGCGGCGCTTCTGCTCTTTCTTGGCACATTGTTCTATACCCTTTTGCAAGATGTACGCGGTGCGACCGCGCAAATCGAAGCGGCGCGACGCAGTTATGGGCGGCTTGTTCTGCTGGAAGAAATCGATGCTGTTCCGGGTTCGAGTGGCAAATTCTATCCACTGATGCCGCTCACCAGTATTGGGCGCTCCCCTACCAACTCGATCCGCATTGAGGACACATTTGCCAGCGCCGAACATGCGCTCATCGCCCTGAGAAGCGGGACATGGTGGTTGGAAGATCGCCAGAGCCGCAACGGGACAAGCCTTAACGATATGCCTGTGACCGAACCGCTGATCATCACCGACGGCGATGTTGTGGGTATTGGAAGTCATAAATTTCGCATTGAACTCGAACCTTGAGGAGAAATGCTTTGATTACAGAAACAGCACGTATCGCAGTCATCGGTGGATCAGGCTTATACGCGATGCCGGAATTGGAAGACATCGCGCACCAAACGGTTGAAACCCCATTTGGGCAGCCCAGCGCCGAAATCGTCGTGGGAACGCTGCGCGGTAAGCGTGTCGCCTTCCTGCCGCGTCATGGGCTTGGGCATGTTTATACGCCATCAACCGTCCCATATCGCGCCAATATCACCGCGCTCAAAATGATGGGGGTGCGCTTTATCATTGCGGTAAATGCCTGTGGATCACTCCGCGAAGATTATGCCCCCGGCGATATCGTGATCCCCGATCAACTGGTCGATTTCACCAAAGCCGATCGCGGTCGCACATTCTTCGATACAGGAATCGTCGGGCATGTTTCAGCCGCCGATCCGTTTAGCCCGGAACTCAACAAGGTGGTTGCCGAGAGCGTTCGGCGCGTTGGCGGCACAGTTCACGAAGGCGGCACGTATATCACCATCGAAGGACCGCGCTTCAGCACACGCGGCGAAAGCCACATCTTCCGCCAATGGGGGTGCAGTATCATCGGTATGACGACATCGCCGGAAGCATTCCTTGCACATGAAGCCGAAATCGCTTACACCAGCATGTCACATGTGACCGATTATGATGTGTGGCACGTAAGCGAGGCTCCCGTCACCGTGGAGATGGTCATCGAAGTGATGCACCGCAATCTGGAAACCGCGCAAAAAGCTGTCGCTGACGCCGTTGAGCATCTCGATGAAACGCTGGATTTGCCCGCCCATCATACGCTCGATCATGCGATTATGACCGATCGCGCCCGCATCCCGCGTGAAACCATCTCCCGACTGCGCCCGATTGTCGGGCGGCTGTTCGCGGAATAGTCACATATGCCAGCAAGGGCGATCTCGACTCGTTTACCTTTCGAACAGCAAACGCATGCCGTTGAGCGGCGATTGCTCATTCTGGCGGGTCTGTTCCTAACGATCAACACGATCTCCCTGAGCGTCCTGCGTGGATCATTGAGCGATTGGATTCACCTATTAGTCTGGATCGGGTGTGCGGTAACGGCGCATGTGCTCCTCAATTGGCGACTGCCGGGGCGCGACCCGATCCTGCTTCCGTTAGCGATGTTCGTCGCCGGGTGGGGTCTGTTGGTGATCTCGCGGCTTTTTCCCGCGTTTGCTGATCGCCAAACCGTTTGGCTCATCGTCGCCACGCTGATCTTGTTAATCGTCGGTTGGCTGCGCGATCTACTGCGTGTGATGCGCGCCTTTCGCTATACCCTGTTATTCGGCGGCTTAGCTGTCCTCGTGATGACGATTCTCCTTGGCGTAAACCCCGGCGATCCGACGGGAGTACTCGGTGCACCGACACTATGGATTGATCTCGGTTCGTTTTACGTTCAGCCTTCAGAAGCGCTCAAAATCATCCTTGTGGTATTTCTTGCCAGCTATCTTGCCGAGCAGTACCCTGCCCTACGCGCCGAAGAACTCGATGCACCGCGCCGCCGATTCAGCCTCTCGCCGCGCATTTTTGGACCGATTCTTCTGATGTGGACGATCTCGGTAGTCATTTTGGTGTGGCAGCGAGATCTTGGAACTGCGATCCTGTTCTTTCTCGTGTTCTTGACCCTGCTGTATGTCGCCAGCGGCTATACTCCGCTGTTACTTAGCGGTGCGCTGCTCGTGATCGGCGCGGGATTACTCGCCTATCAGTTATTCGACGTGGTGCGCCTGAGAATCGACATCTGGTGGAATCCGTGGCTGGATGCGGATGGACGCGCTTATCAAATTGTGCAAAGTTTGATGGCATTCGCCGCCGGGGGCGTGCTTGGACAGGGAATCGGACAGGGCGCGCCGCTCTCAATTCCGGTCGCGCATTCCGATTTCGCATTCGCCGCACTTGCCGAGGAATGGGGCTTGATCGGCGTCATCGTCATCGTTGGTGTTCAGGCGGTCTTTGCCGTGCGCGGACTGCGGATCGCTATTTCGCAGCGATCAAAACCGTTTCAAACACTGCTCGCAGTCGGCTTATCAAGCATGATCGCCGTACAAACCCTGTTGATCATGGGCGGCGTCCTCAAGCTGATTCCGCTCACGGGCGTGACGCTGCCATTTCTCAGCTACGGCGGAAGTTCGCTCGTCGTCTCGTTTGCCATTACCGGACTTCTCCTCCGGCTCTCGCATGGTGAATCGTCATGAGCTTTGAGCGCGAACTGCGCCGCCTGATGATCGGGCTGCTTACCGCATTTGCGATCGTCGGGCTTGCGGCGGCGTATTATGTCGTCACAGGCGCAGATACCATCCTCACCCGTTCCGATAATCCTCGCCGCGTCTTGGAAGAAGCCGCCCTGCTCCGTGGGAGTATTCACGATCGAGACGGCGAAATACTTGTAAGCACCATACCGCAGGGTGACGGAACGACGCTCCGCCAATATCTCTACCCGGTGATGAATAGCGCACTCGGTTACTACAGCTTTCGACATGGAACAGGCGGCACAGAAGGTGCATTCGACGCGATTTTGCGCGGGGATACGCTCACGCCTGATCTGATTGAGGAACTGAGCGCACAACTTATGCACCGCCCACAGCAGGGTTCAGATATCAAAATCACGCTCGATCTCGGCATTCAAACCGCCATCATGCACGCCATGGAAGGTCAGCGCGGCGCAGCAGTGGTGATCCGCGTGCCATCGGGCGAAATTCTGAGCATGGTCAGCCTACCCACGTTTGATCCGAATCTGCTCGATGTACAGTGGGAAACACTGCGAGATGATCCGGGGAATCCGTTTTTCGACCGTGCGCTTCAAGGGAGCTATCAACCCGGGGCAGCACTGCAAACACCGCTGATCGCCGCCGCGCTTCTGCTCGATGCGCCGATTGATGCGCCTATCGAAGGCGCATCCGAGTCGCTCATGCTCGATGGATTGGAATTGGAATGTGCGGCACGTCTGCCCTCTCTTGCACTTACGCTGCGCGAAGCGTATCAATTCGCCTGTCCGGGAGCATTTTCGGCATTCCTGCAAACCGTCGATCCCAATGTGATACAAGCGGTATTCGACACATTCCGATTGGAACAGTCGCCTGCACTCGCCGGTTTTACCGAAAGCGCCGCTGAATTGGCGATCTCGACGCCAATCCCGTTCACCATGACGGACGCCAACGCCATTCCGCAGGCATTAGGTCAGGGCGATCAAACCGTTTCGCCGCTCACAATGGCATTGATCGCCGCCGCAATCGCTCACGATGGCAACGCGCCCGCGCCCTATATTCTCAGCGCTACCCGCCCTCCCGGCGCAGTCGAATGGACTCCGCTGGTCCACGCAGCCCCCACGATTCCATTAATGACGGACAGCACAGCCCGCCAGCTTCAAGACTTGATGCGCGGCGCAGTCGCTCAAGGGGCGGCACAAAATGCCGGACGCCCCGCCATTGACATCGGCGGGCATGTCGCGCTCGCGTATTCAGGCGATGACACCCTCGTTTGGTTCATCGGATTTGCGACCCTTGGCGGCGATGAAGCTGTCGCTGTCGCCGTCGTCCTTGAAGGCAGCGATGATCCGGGTTTAGCCGCCGATATTGGCGGCACGGCGCTCGATTCCGCCGGACGTGCTTTCCGCATGAGTCTTTCCGACGCAGGCTAACCTCCGCTCCACAAACGTGGTCGCAACCCGAGCTTCTTTGACCACTTCGCTGTTTTGCTGTGGACATGTACGATCGGGTGACTATAGAAAAGCTGTGTATGACCTTGTGCTGCATTCAGCGCGGCGAGAAAATCCGACGCCCCCTCAAACGGCTGCATTTGCATCAACGCCAGTCCATATTCAGGTTTTGAATGAGCATCCGAACCAACTGTCCCAATCAAGCGGTGCTGCTGCGCGAACGCGATCGCCTTGGCATTGTCGGACTTGTAGATGCAGCGGGAATTAAAGATCTCGATCGCATCCACATGATCGATAATCTCTAGCAGATCGGATTCTTCCCATGCGCCTTTACGAAGGCGATCATACGGGTGCGAAACACTGATCACCGCGCCTTGATCGCGCAGACGCTTAATCGTCTCCGCTGGAGATAATCCTGCGGGAATACTCTCCTGCATAAAGTAGCCGAGGATTTCGCCGTGCGTGGTCATGATCTCCTCACCGACGATGACGAGATCCGGCGCGATTTTCTGCATGGCAAGCGCCCCATCTGCCGTGTTGTGATCGGTGATGGCGATCCGATCGATTCCGCGTACGCGGCACAAGTCGATAATCGTCTCAAATTTGACCACGCAGTCTTTCGACCATTCAGTATGGCTGTGCAGTTCGACCTTCCATGTGTCGCTCGTCAAACCGCTCTCCTTCGCTGCTGATTCGTTCTGAATAAGACCCGATTCTAGCAGATCAGCGCGTTTGCGGAACGGGCGGCTTGCGGCTGTACAAGATATGCTATAATGCGCCGTCCCGTATAAACGGGAAATCGTCAGGAAAACATCCTGTATTTTCGTCCGGCTTATGGCAGACTGACTGCGAACGCGTTTGTCGGCTGCACATGTGAGCGGATATGACTGAAAATCTCAAAACCGCACGTAACGAGGGGCTTGACGGTCCACCGCCCTTCTTGTTCTATACCCTGTTCATCTTGTTCGTATTCGTGATCATCGGCGTACTCGCTGCGATCGCGTATTTCGGCTCACGTGAATTGATCGAGCTTGTCCCGTATGGACTGCTCGCTGTGGGGGTGTTTGTCGTGGCGAGTATTCTCGCCCCCGTTTTGTTTCGTCGTCACGTCCCGCGATGGCTGTTTCCGGTTATGATCGTATTCTGGATTGTCGTCCTTGTAGCGGGAAGCATCGGCGGTGTATTGTTCTACCAGAACATTCTGCCGCCGCGTTATCAGGTGAGATTACTCACACCGATGCCGTTCATGAGCAGTTTCCTTCCTGCAACTCCGGTGGGAGGTATCGTACCAACCGTCGCCCCGCGTGAAGGCGACATGAGTGCCGAAGATTTGCTCGGTTCGCTGTTTGCCGCTTCTACGGAAGAAGCACCAACGCCGACGACAGAAGCAACCGAAGCCGCAGTTGATCCCGGTGCGGCTGTCGCAATGGCGGCTGGTGATTCTACGGATACGCCTGCGCCCACAAACACGATCGCGCCAACTGCAACATCTCTCCCGCCAACCGCTGCCCCAACACTGCCGCCGACCGTGCAGGGAGTGCAATCTACTCCCGTGATCCCGACACAAACACCTGTTCCACTGCCAGCACACCCGGCATCAGCGCGCATGTTCGGATTCACCCCCGTGCGGCAAGGTTGGAATAACTGCGGTCCGGCGAACATCACGCAGGTTCTCAGCGTATATGGTTGGCAGGAAGATCAAAACTACGCGGCGGACTACATCCGCCCCAGTGACGAAGATAAAAACGTCACGCCAGCGGAATTGGCGGCGTTCGTCAACGAACAAACAGGCGTACGCGCGATCACCCGTGTCGGCGGTTCGATGGACATCCTCAAGCTCCTATTGGCGAACAACATCCCGGTG
>CALBRY010000366.1 GCA_937927665.1 uncultured Chloroflexota bacterium | reverse complement strand
GATTACATCCTCTTTCGCAAGCGGATCAAGCTCGGCGAGGGTGTCTCCGGTTTCTTCCGCTGCTTCTTCGATGTCTTCAACTTCTTCATCTTCGAGGTTGTCATAGGACGTTTTGCGCGTCGGCAGAACTTGAACCAGATCGTCGGGGACATAGACGATCGTTTTCGGTCCGGTCGCGTCCGTCTCGTAGCCGAGCGCGATCAATCCGCGAAAGAAAAGCGCCTCCGCGACGCTTTGCGGATTCTGGATCGGTTTTTCGCGGGCGATCTCTTTGGCGCTCAGGCGGCGAATTTTGCCGTACAACATGGCAAACTTCGGCTCGTGCATTTTCGCGCCGCCGGTGATCAACATTTGCAGCGCGCCGCGTTCTTTATCGCCGAGCGCGTCCCAGATCGATTCGGCGCGCCCGGGTTCGAGCATCGCCTTGGAAACCGCATCGATCGCGCCGGGGGTATCCAAGCCTTCGATGCGGACGCTCCAAAGCTGCGCCAGAAGGGGAAGCATCGCGGGATCGCTCTCCCGAAGGGTGTGGAGAATGCTGGACATGCGCGTTTTATCCAAGATTTATGAGGTGAATATCCGCTCATTGTAACCTAAAAAGGAACAAATTTGCGGCTTTTGGTTGACGTAGAACTCCTGTTCGTCTACAATCGATGAACAAGGGTTCTATACAAAAATGGCACGGAGACGCGATCATGAAAGACCGCACCAAGTTATCGGAACGGCAAAAGGCAATTCTCAAGTTTATTGAGCAGTATCTTGAACGGCACGGTTTCCCGCCCACTATTCGCAACATCGGCGAAGCAACCGGAATTGAATCGACCTCGGTCGTCAATTACAACCTGAACAAGCTGGTCGCGGCGGGGTATCTGGCGCGTGAAGCGCAAGCCGCGCGCGGTATCCGGTTGGTGAAAGAGAAGAACGGCAAGCGTGGATCAACCCACGCGGTATCCGCCAATGGAATCGCCGTGCAGGTGATGATGCTGGGTCCGATCGCCGCTGGTCAGCCGCTCCCGCTTCCGGCAGAAATGTCCTCTGATCCGGCGGATGCGTTGGAAGTGCTTCCGGCGATGCTCAAGGGCGCTGACCCGACGGAAGTATTCGCGCTGCGTGTGCGCGGTGATTCGATGATCGACGCGATGATCGGCGACGGCGATATTGTGCTGATCCGCCGTGCCGAAACCGCCCGCGATGGCGAAATGGTCGCTGTGTATCTGGAAGACCGGAGCGAAGTCACGCTCAAATACTTCTACAAAGAAGGCGAGCGTATTCGCCTCCAGCCCGCACACCCGACCATGCAGCCGATCTACGCCGACGCGAAGAACGTGCGCGTTCAGGGGCGTGTGCTTTCTGTACTGCGCTTGAGTGTTTAGGGTTTTTTCAGTCCACGCAGACGGGACGCGGTACGCCGCGTCCCTACAGCGAACCTCAATCCATGTAGTAACTGCTCAGGTAGAAATCTTGATCGTATGCTGGCAGCGTATCCGCAACCGCGGTTAAGCGTGCGTAGGCTGTCCATTTGGAGAGGTTGAAGCTGAGAAGCTGCCCCGGCGATGTCCCCACTTCCGAGCGAAGGCGATAAAGCTGGCGAGCGAGCCACTGACCAACCGCGTATTGAACATCCCCCGTCGCGTCCGGTTGAACCTGCGGCAGACTTTGATAAAACGCGAGCATTGGCTCAAGTGCATCGGAGGACAGCGAATAGAGATAGGCTGTATCGAGCGCTACGCCTTGCCCGTTTTGGTGACGTTCGATATTGCGCGCCGCGATTTGATAATCGACGTTGAGCAGATTCATCGTCAGCAAATAACCGATTAAGCAGATCAGCACGCCAACCGAGAAAATTCGTTTTTCGCCGCGCACACGATAGAGCGTGAGCAAAAACGCGATGAACACCCCGCCCATCCAGTAAATGAATACATGGACGAACAGGCGTAAATGCGTGTAGCCATATTCCTGTTCATAAAGAAACATGCGATGCGCGGCGGACAGCAGGATCACCCCCGTGAGCGCGATCAAACCGGATGCGACGAGGCGAAATGTCACACGTTCGCGGGCACTCCGGCGAACTGTCACCCAATCCAGCCACAACACCAACCCTAATGTGAGCAGCGAGACGGCGATCAACTCGAAGAAGCCGCGCCGCGCATACTGCGCGTGTGTTAAGTTGGTCAGTTCCAGCGTGGATTCGCCGCCGAAGAAATACGTAAACTGCACGATCACGAATACGCCGAACAGCGCCGTTACGCTCCCCAACACGATCATCGATTCGATTGTGCCGAGTAAGAACGGCTGACGCTTCGGCTTTGCTTCTGCATTGTTGGATTCGGCGGCTGGGGCGGCGGAGCGTGCGGACAGGGCTTTCCCTACGCCCGCTGTGATCGCACCTGCCGTCACCCACCCGATCACGCCGATAGTGACCACATGCACCCAAAGCTCATTGAATATCCGTCCATCAAACAGATCAAATACACGATTGATCGCCCCCGCAAATACCGCATCCGCTGACGCGAACAGCACGAGGAACACCAGCACGATCGGGGCGGCGATCAACAACCCGCGCACCACTGCGCCTGTTTGTTTGGGGAGTTTGCCATGCTTGAGCGTATCCCATCCGATCTCAAGCGCTTGAAATCCTATCCCGAAGGGCGCGAAACCGGTCATGATCGCGCCTTCCAGTGCTGCCCCCACGTGATCGCCGGTTGCATCCTCGTCGATCACGTTGGCGGAATATAGATAGATCAAGCCGAGTGCGCCCAAAAACAGCACGGCGAGCGAATTGATCGCCCAAATTGTGTTTTCGGCACGCACGGCAAGCAGCACCGCAAAGCCGATAATCGGCGCGAGTATCCACAAATTGCGGCGGTTGATCGGAACACGGTTCAAGCGGGCAACGCCGATCACTGCGGCGATCAGCAGCAGAACCATGATCGACTGAAGAATGCCTGATCCGGTGCTTGCGCGGAACATGATATCGCCTGCAAGCCCGACGAGCGCGGCGGCGATCAGCGTATGGATGATGTAGCGAGTGTATCTGGTGCGAGACATACGCATCCTTTCGAGTGATGCTCGAATCATACCTGTTCATACACAGGTAAAGACGTAATCCGCACAACGATCGGGCATCGCTTCACCACCGCCCGAAATTTTGAGAGACTTTGAAAGTGTCGATTATTCCTCTTTCGCATCCGGTTGATCGTGCGCCGCGCCGTAATTAAAGGCGGGCGTATCAAAAAAAGACGGAGCATGAATAAATAAACCTTCGCCCACAACGGCGATCGTGTCATCGGGGAGGATGATTTCTGATGCGCCGTACACCTTGCGATTTTCGACCCGGTCAACCCATGCGCGGATACGAATGGGAACGCCAAGCGGCACCGCCCGCTTATAGTTGAATGTCAGCCGCGCCGCGACGACGAGATAGCCGCCCAAGTGCGCCGCCGCCCCCATCGCTTCGTCGAGAACAGTCGCAATCGCGCCGCCGTGCATATGGGCGGGCGGTCCTTCGACATAGGATTCGAGCGTCAATTGTCCGGTCACGGTGCCATCTTCCATGTAGTACAGCGTAAACCCCAACGTCTTGAGAAATGTCGAACCGTTGATCATTCCTTTGATCGCCATGCCCGCCTCCAGAAAGCCGCTCAACCATGCCAATATGTTATAATGACAACGGTTTGAATGAGGACGAAGAACCGCCTATGTCCATCCTTGTTGGCAGCAATTTAGCGCGCGAATTTGGCGCGGACGAGATTTTTAGCAGCGTCAATATTGAGATTCCTCATGCGGCGCGGATCGCGTTGGTGGGACCCAACGGCGCGGGTAAGACAACCCTGTTGAATCTGCTGATCGGGTTGGATTTGCCGAGCGGCGGAACGATCCACCGCGCTAAAGGACTGCGGATCGGGTTTTTGCCGCAGCGTCCCGAACTGCTCGGATCGCATACGCTTGGCGAAGAACTGAACGCCGCGTTTGAGCCGCTGCGCGCGATGGAAACACGCCTCCGCGACCTAGAACACCAGATCGCGGCTGAAATGGATACTGACCGCCATAATGAACTGCTCAACGCATACGGCGAACTGCAAGAGCAGTATGAAAGTGCGGGCGGTTATACCTATGAATCGCGCATCAAGTCGGTGATTCAAGGGTTGGGATTCAAGCCGGAAGATGTCGAACGTCCGCTGAGTATTTTGAGCGGTGGTCAAAAGACGCGGGCGGTACTCGGTCGGCTTTTGCTCGAACAGCCCGATCTGCTGGCGATGGACGAACCAACCAATCATCTCGATATTGACGCGGTGGAATGGCTGGAAGGCTTCTTAAAGGAATTCCCCGGCGCGGTCTTGGTTGTCAGCCATGATCGCTATTTTATGGATGCCGTTGCGACGACGATCTGGGAACTCGATTTCGGTACGCTCGAAACGTACCGGGGTAGTTACAGTCATTATGTCCGCCAGCGCGAAGAACGCCATGAACGACTGTTCAAGGAGTACGAAGCGCAGCAGGAGATGATCGCCAAAGAGGAAGAATACATCCGCCGCAACCTTGCGGGGCAAAATACCAAACAGGCAAAAGGACGCCGCACTCGCCTTGAACGGCTGAAGCGCGACGAACTGATCCGCCGCCCGCATACGCGCGACACGATGTATCTGCGGATGGGTCACACCATGCGCAGCGGCGATCAAGTGCTGATGACGCGCAAATTGGTCGTCGGCTACGCAGATGCGGATGCGCCGCTCTTTTATGCACCGGATATTACGCTGCGGCGCGGCGAAGTGGCGGCATTGATCGGCGCGAATGGTACGGGTAAAAGTACATTCGTTAAGACGGTGATCGGACAGACTCCGCCGCTGGCGGGCGAGGTGCGGATCGGCGCGTCGGTCAAGGTCGGGTACTTTGCACAGGCGCACGAGTCGCTTAACCCATCGAATACGCTGCTTGATGAAGTATTTTCGGCAAAAGAAATGCCGATCAGCGCGGCGCGTGATCTGCTGGCGCAGTTTTTGTTCACGGGTGATGATGTATTTCGCACCGTCGATACCCTGAGCGGCGGCGAACGTGGGCGCGTCGCGCTGGCGAAACTCGCATTGACGGGGGCGAATCTGCTGCTGCTTGATGAGCCGACGAATCACCTTGATATCCCCAGTCAGGAAATTCTGCAAAATGTGCTGGCGGATTTCCCCGGCACGATCTTGTTAGTCAGCCATGATCGCTATTTAATCGATGCGCTGGCGACCCAGATATGGTCAGTCACGCCCGGTCAGCTTGAGGTCTTTACAGGCAATTATCGAGAATTCAGCGCGGCGCGGGATGCGCGTCGAGCGGCGCGTGAGGCAGAAAAAGTAAAAGCGACGAGTGTCAAACAGCCGAACGGCAAAAGCGAGAAGAAACACGGCTTAAGCCCGCACCAGCTTCAAAAGCGGATCGATCAACTGGAAGCGGCGATTCCAGCGCTTGAGGCACGGCTTGAGGAAACCCTACATGAACTCAATCGTGCGAGCGCTGCCGCAAATGGTGCGCGCGTGCGTCAGCTCACCGAGCAGTATCAACAGCTTGAAATCGAACTGCACGAGACGATGAGCGAGTGGGAGCGTCTGCTTAGCTAAGATTTGCCGCGGAATTTAGGTTATACTGTCCGCACTCCCTAACAAGAGATGGTTGCTAAGTAACAGGATTGTGCATGACCAGCACGACACAGTTCACTCGCGTGACGCAGCCGCTATTACGATTTACTCGCCGCATGAAGAAAACGCTGATGTATCGGCGGCTTAATCGCTTCATCACAGAATTGACAGAACCGAGTGCGGCGATCACCGATCAATCGACACGTCATCATGTGCGCCTGCTGTCGAGCGCGATTTTGGCATTGGTCTTGCTAATCGCATTCGCGGTTCTCTGGCGGATCATCGTTTACCCCGAAGTTCTGTACACGGAACGCAGCGCCTTAATCATTGGTGCGATGTGCATACCGTTGTATCTGGCGCTCTATGTGGTGACACGGCGCGGGTATTACCAGCTTGCCGGACACTTCATCAGCATTCATGCGACGCTGGCGATCTTGGTGATGAGCTTGATCGCCTCGGATCGGGGCGGTTGGACCTATTTCTACTTCTATGTTGTGGTGGTCATCGGCGCATCGCAGTTTATTTCGACCAGCGCGGGTGTGATTTATGCGATCACGCATCAAGTGATCATGCTGGTGCTGGCGCTTCTGCATGTGTTTGACGGCGGCTTGATGTCGTATGCCGATCCGTCCACATTTCACCTCTTCATCTCGACGCTGGTGATTCTTTCCAGCGTGTACCGCGATCAACTGGAGCATGCACGCCGCCGGGAACTGCGGCGAAGCGAAGCGCGCTACCGTGTGATTTCGGAATCGGTCGCGGATTTCGTCTATGCCTGTCGTTTGAATGATGAGCGAAAGCTGGTTTATGAGTGGGTGACTCAAGCGGCGGCGGCGGCGACCGGATACACATGGGACGCACTCCAGAAGAATCCCGGCATGATCGAAACCCTGATCCACCCGGATGACCGCGCATGGGCGAACGAAGACACCCAGCGCGTTATCCGCAGCGGGTTGACAGGCACGGGACAGTATCGCTTGGTGCGCCGCGATGGTGAAATTCGCTGGGTGTTGATCAAGCGCCGCCCGATCTGGGATGAATCCGATAAGGTGGTTGTCGGGGTGTACTGCATCGCACAGGATATTACCGAACACCGCGCCGCCGAAGCGGAACGGATGCGCGTCGCGTTGGAGCGGGATCGGATGGCGTTTGTCAGCCAATTTGTGCAGGCAGTTTCGCATGAATTCCGCTCGAATCTGGCGAATATCGAAACCAACCGTTATTTGATCCAGCGCGTGCTGCAAGACGATAATGAACGTCCAATCGAAGAACGGGCGAGCGAAGCATCCGCCAAAGCGGAGGCGATGCGAATGCATATTCAACGCATGACCGAACAACTTCGCAATCTGGGGACGATCACCAACTTATCCGGCTTTACCCGCGAATCGATGTCGATCGCTGCGCTAATCGAAGGGGTTGCCCGCGAAATTGCCCCACGCGCTGACGTGAACGGAGTCAGCGTGGTGGTAAAGAGCGATCCAAGCCTGCCGCCTGTGACGATCCACAAAGAAGAAATGCGCCGCGCACTGCGCCATTTGCTCGATAATGCACTGCGCTTCACGCCGCGTGGGGGATCGGTCACGCTGACCAACCGCCGCGAGGGAGAATACCTGCTGATCGATGTCACCGACACGGGAACAGGGATCGCGCTGGATCAACAGGAACGTATTTTTGATCTGTTCTACAAAGTCGATTCGGCGCGGAGTATGAGCGATGGCGGTATGGGCTTAGGGTTAAGCATCGTGCGGCTTGTCATGGAAGCGCACGGCGGTATCGTCAGCTTGGAGAGTCACCCCGGCAGCGGGAGCATGTTCACGCTGTGGCTGCCGCTTAAGCCGCCGGACAGCGGCATGGTTTATGCACCGAAGCCTGCCGTTCAGCCCTGACACATTTTCTGAAAGGATTCTTATGCCATTTTTCTGGCGCGCGGCGGCTGCCGCCGTGCTTTTGCTATCGATTGCCGCCTTCCAAACCCCGATCACACCGCAGCCGATTATCCCCACGCCGACCCCGACCACACAGCCCGCATCGCCCGCTATCGTTCCGCTTGATGACGCACGCGCGGCGGTATGTTCCGCGCATACGCTCAGCGGCTTTGAGCCGATCATCGTCACGGCGGGGGATACGATTCGCGGACTGCTCAACGGCTCCGAAGTAATTACGGTTTCACAAGCGGCGGCGCTCAACTGCATTGACGATCCGGATGCGCTCCCGGTGGGGGCGGTGATCTGGCTGCCCGCCGCCGCGTTTCAGCTAGATGCCACTCCTGCCGGATGCTTGTATACGTGGATCGAAGGGGTGGAAAATGCGGGCTGTCCGTCCGCACCGCCGACTCAAACACCGGGGGCGGCGCAAGTATTCGAGCGCGGACTCATGGTGTGGGTGGGAGAAACCGGAGAGATTTTCTCGCTGATCGACGACGGTACGGTGCGGGTTTACGGCGATACATTTGTTGAGGGCAACCCTGATCCCACCGCAGAGCCGCCGGACGGCTTGTTTACGCCTGTGCGCGGATTTGGCATCGTGTGGGAAGCGCTCGGCGGCGCAGAAGGTCTGCTCGGATGGGCAGCGGCACAAGAAACGAGTGTGCAGTTAGCATATCAAGCCGCCGGACGGATTTCGTATACGACGTATTTTCGCGTGAATACGACCGTGTACGCGGTCACGCTCTACCCCGGCGAGGAATCGGGTTACTGGGTCGAGATCGGGTAGGTAAACGCCTGACCTCCTCTGATGCGGAACGTCGGAGGAGGTCAGTACCGGGTTATCCTCTAAAGAAGTTCTTGACGAAGAACCACAAATTCGCGGGTCGCTCGGCAAGGCGGCGCATAAAATACGGATACCACGCATCACCGAATGGCAGATACACCCGCACCGAATAACCCGCCGCCGCCAACGCAAGCTGACGCGGTGTGCGAATGCCATACAACATTTGAAACTCGGCACAGTCTAGCGCCAGCCCACGCGCACGAATTTCTGACTCCGCTTTTTGGATGATCGCTTCGTCGTGGGTCGCCATCTGCAAGAATGCAGGCGGCGGCGCAGCGAGATAATCCGTCATGATTTCGATGTACTGGCGGTCAACATCGGCTTTTTCTGGGAATGCGACTGCCGCCGGTTCGAGATACGCACCTTTGCATAAGCGGATCGTCGCGCCTTCGGTGGCAAGCTGGCGCATATCGTCGCGGCTGCGGTACAGATACGATTGGATCACCGTGCCGACGTTGGTGAAGTCGTACTCGTCGCGCATGGTGCGATAAATCCGTAGGGTGCGCTCGGTGTAATCGCTGCTTTCCATATCGATCGTGACCGGAACCCCGTTCGCCTTCGCGTCGGTCAGGATGTGGCGAAGATTGGCGATACACAAATCCTCGCTGATATCCAAGCCCATATGAGTCAGCTTGAGCGAAAGCCCTGCTTTCAAGCCGTCTTGTTTGATGCGGGCGACCAAACCGCAGTACATGGCGACGACGGCTTCGGTATCCGATGCCGCGTTGACGCTTTCGCCGAGGTAATCAATCGAGACGAGCAGTCCTTGATCATTCAACTGGCGAGCGGCGGTCATCACATCGTCAAGGGTTTCACCCGCGATGAAACGGCGGGCAACCCGCCGAGCGGCTCCCCAACGTGTTGCGATGCTGCGCGCCCATTTTGCCGTGGAGAGGTAAAGAATCAAACGCCGGAGCATAGTGTCGATCTCTGTAATGATGTATCCGTTCAAATTGGGGGAAACTCTACCGCGCCGGGGCGTTGGCGCAAAGTGGCGGATATATCCGAAAGGAAGTTAAAAGGTAAAAGTCAAAAGTGACACGGATGGGTGTCCTTTCAACTTTTACCTTTCGACTTTTAACTGCTCTTGTTCTTCTTAGCGGCTGTCTGAGCCGCTGTCCATCGCCTGCTGGTTGATGCTGCCTTCTGCAAGCGCGTTCAGGCGGGCATCGGTTTGTTCTTCTTCCGCCAGCGTTTGCTGGAGCAGAACGACGGCTTCTGTTTCACCGAGAAGCTGGGCGTAAGCGACCGCCGTTCCATAGCCGGAAATTTCATAATGTTCGACCTTCTGCGCCGCGCCGATCAATCCCGCGTCGAGCACTTCCGGGATGGTTTTTTCCTGCATCAGTTCTTGACCTTCGGCGATCAAGCCTTCCATGCCCTTACATTTCTTGCCCGTGCGGCTTGCGCCCATCCGGTCAAGAATACGGTCGAGCCGTTCTAGCTGCTGGGTCGTCTGCTGCAAGTGCATTTCGAATGCCTGACGGAGCTGCGGGTGATTCGCCTTTTCTGCCATTTTGGGCAGGGCGCGGGTAAGCTGTTGTTCAGCGCTGTGCAGGTCTTGGAGATTTTCGACCAGCAGATCGCGCAAGTTGTTCATCGTCATTTAGGGATACTCCACATGTTTTTGATTTGGATTCTGCTCCAGCTTCAGTGGACGCTATGACGGCACAATTCGTCCCAAAAACGAGCTAAACAATTGCTAAATCTCCCCCATGCAATCATGGGCGATTTTATAGACTTTGGTTGACGCAGCGTTCAAGACACCTTAGAGTCGAGTAAGGCATGAAATATTCAACGCGGAGTGTGCAGGATGAGCGTGAACGTTCAGCAAGAGAACGCGCAAACCACAATCGACATAGGGATGGCGGAACGCGGATTATCGATTGTATCCGGTGTCGGGTTGTTGGTGATCGGTGCGCGCATGGGCGGGATCAAAGGCTTGATCGTGATCCTGTGCGCGGTCGATATGATCTTTCGCGGTGTGACCGGACATTCATGGCTGTACAGCTTGTTTGGCGTCAATAATTCCAGCCCCAAGAGCGAAGGCGCGGCTGTCGCGCAGCAGCAGGGCACACGGATCGAAGAAAGTATCGTAATCCAGCGTCCGGTCGATGTGGTATTCGATTACTGGCGCAATTTTGAAAATCTGCCGACTTTTATGCGGAACTTGAAAGATGTGGATGTGATCAACGAGACGCGATCACGCTGGACGGCAGTCGGTCCCGCCGGGATCACCCTGACATGGGAATCTGAGATCATCAATGAAAAAGTGGATGAAGTGATCGCATGGCGCACGGTCAACGGCGCAAGCGTGCCGAATGCGGGAGCGGTCAACCTGAAGGCGACGGCAGATGGTCGCGCCACTGAACTTGTATTCAAGATGGAATATACCCCGCCGGGCGGGGCATTGGGTCAGGTGTTCCTATCGATATTGGGACAGAACCCGCAGAAGCAGTCCCACGATGATCTTCAGCGCTTGAAAGAAATTCTCGAAGCTGAGGGGAGCGAATCGCGCGTCATCGATCACAGTTACGGGGATACGGTCTACGGACTGCCGGAAGACGAATAAAGACATTAGGGCAAACGCATCAAAAAATCCTTCTCCCACCCAAGCGGGTCTGAGAGGGTGATACGTTTGCCCTCCTGTTTTTCACCTAGGTGAGCGGCATCAGATAACCACCTCCCACCAGTGGATAGGTTTGCCCATCGAGCGCGCTGTTGGCGTCAAGGCTGGCGTCGTAGTACACGTTGAACCCGTTCCCCGTGATGCTCGTCACTGTGCCGCTGAAGGTCGAAAGATACGAGTCGGCGGTGAGTGACCATGTGCTGCTCTCATCGAGAGTCAGATCGGCGGCGAGTGCTGTATTCTCATGGTTGATCGCACCCGTCAGCGAAGAACTATTTTGCAGGGTGAGCGAAAGCGTGCTGATGCTGTCCGCGACCAAGTCGCCCGTCA
>CALBRY010000365.1 GCA_937927665.1 uncultured Chloroflexota bacterium | reverse complement strand
CACCCCACATCGCCCCACCTTGAGGCGCGATTTCCGCGTAGTCGATGTACGGAACGCCGTACTCTGCCGCCAGTTCAGTCACGATGGCGTTATGCTCCGTGACTGCTTCCCGCCAATACGGTTGAGGTTCGCCCGATGTTTCGTCGTATGCCCATGTAGAGAGCAGCAGGTCAACATCAAATGCGTTGGCGACGGCGATCAATGTCGTCAGGTTGCGCCGGTAATAAACCGGGGGATTCTGGGCGACGTTTGCAGCCGGATCGCCAGCGATCAGCCATCCACAGTCGATAACATCAGCGCCCATGACAACATCCGCATTCATCGCCAATGGTTCAAGTTCCCATCCCAAATTGATGCTGATAAAACGATACAACACGCTCGGACTCAAGCGGCTGCCTGAACTGGTAAGGTTGGAAGTGCGCGGGTTTAAGCCCCGGTATATGTTCATACCGCGATAACAATTCGGATCAACTTCACGCGCGCCGACATCATTTGATGCTTCGGAAAAGATAGCGAGATCAGGTTCTAATTCCAAGACGCGGGTTTGAAAACTGGCGACGATGTTGAAGGAGTTGTAAGCCGGTGTTCCCGCGTTGATCACCTCAACATTGGTGAATCCGTAATCCTCGCGCAGAATTCGTTCAAGCTGCGCCGGATAGGTCAATTCCGGCGGCGCGAATCCATAGGTGCTGGAGCCGCCCAGTGCGACGATGCGGAAAACGTCTTCCGGCTTCGGGATTGCGATGTCTTCGCCCCGATAACCAAGTGTGTTTACCACCGGATTAAACGGCGAAAGCACAAAGCCAACCTCGGAAACCCACAGGATATTTGCGCGAGCAAGGTGAATTTCTTTTTCAGAAAGCAGATAACGGATCTGCTGGTCTTCTGAGCCAAAAGCTGTGAAGTAAGCGCGGAGCAGCACTTCGCCTGATCCGCCGACAAGCACAAGAATCACCGTCACCGCGCCGATTATACTGAGTAGGGAAATTCGGTGCGGCGCGGCAGTCGCTCCAGCGCTGGCAGTATAAGATCGCGCGTGAGCGGCGCGGCGTTCAAGCAGCAGCAGCGCGCCGCCGAAAATCCACGCGCTAATCGCTACCATCATCACGATCCAGAGTTCGGGGCGATCAATCAAGTACATAATCGGCAGAGTAAACACCTGCGCCGTATCATCCATATAGATGACGCGGAGCGTTGGAAGGGTTCCAGCACTCAAGCAAAAGCGTTCACCATTCACACCGGATGTCGGTCTATCGTTCAAGTAGATTTCGCGGATTTGTTCGGCGCTCCATGTGAGCGCGATGCAGTCTCCCGGCGAAAATACGGCGCGGCGGTCTGCCGAAAAGGTGACGCTGGACTCAGCGTGTTGTTCGGCGAGTGTGATCGATCCGGGGAAAACAGCCTGTACTGTCAGCACGCCTAAAAGCAGGCATCCGAGCATAAACAGCCAAAACGAAAGTCGAAATTTCACGCGGGTTCATATTCCCATCGTCTAGGCGCTCATATGGGTGAGGTTGGTGAAGTCGGCGGCGAGAGCAGAAGAGAGGGCATAATCATACGGCATCAGGTAAGCGAGCTGTATATGAGAAAATTGTCTTGTTTGGTCTGGTTTGGTGCGATCCCGCGAAGCGCACCGCATATATGATAAGCCAATGTCTCACCTTCAATCGACAGCGGAGAAAGGTACAACCATGGGAAACGACGATCCCAAAGCACACAGCCGGGAGCGTTTCAGCCAGTACGCGCATGGATATGTCACGAGCGAGACGCACAGCAAAGGTTCTGACCTTGATCGATTGTTGGAGATCGCCGCACCGCAGCCAGAATGGACAGCACTCGATATTGCGACGGGCGGCGGTCATACCGCGCTCAAGCTTGCGCCCCATGTGCGCCAGATGATCGCGTCGGACTATGCCATTCCCATGCTGGAAGAAGCGCGAACATTCATCACATCAAAGGGCGCGCAGAATGTCGAATTCATCCCGGCTGATGCTGAAAATCTCCCATTCGCCAGCGGTGTGTTTGATCTGGTGACATGCCGGATCGCCGCGCATCACTTCCCGGATATTTACCGGTTTGTGCTGGAATCGGCGCGGGTGCTAAAACCGGGTGGGCGGTTCGTCGTACAGGATCATGTCCTGCCGGATGATAAAAACGCGGCGGAATACATCGAAGCGTTTGAAGTGCTGCGTGATCCGAGCCATCACCGCGCCTATGATGAATACGGCTGGCGCGGGATGTTCCTCGATGCTGATTTGACGGTCGATCACGCGGAAATTCTAAGCCGCGAGGCGAAAATGATCCCGTGGGCAGAGCGGCAGGGCTGCACACCAGACGTGATCGAACGGCTGCAAGTGATGATGATCCAAGCGCCGCCGATCGCCAGCGCATTTTATCAAATGAAATGCGCTGGAACCGCCGATGCGACCTTTCATCACATGTACATCATGATCGCAGGAACGAAAAAGTAGCGATCGATCAAAGGTTGAGTGCGCTGAGAATCGCATCAGCGGCGGCGGGAGCGCCCCCCAGAGCGTGCATCTCGGCGGCGAGTGCGCGGGCATTTTCAAGCACGCCGTCGTCGTGGGCAAGTGCTCGAATGCCGGTGAACAACGCACCTTGTTTGACATCGTGCGCGGTTAGGTTTAAGCCAACTTTCGCTTGCGCGGCACGCCGTGCCTGTCCGCGCTGATCGGCGGCATGCGGGACGATCACCTGTGGAACACCATATCGCGCTGCCCAATGGGTTGTTCCCATGCCGCCATGATGGGCAATCACCCGTGTGCGTGGCAGCACGTGCGCCAGATCGATCCAATTGAGCAGACGGGTAGACGGCGGGAGCGCGGCTTTGAGCGAGGCTTTCTCTTCAGCGGTGTACGAATGCCAGCCAATCGCCACGATCGGGATTAAGCCTGCGCGTGCCATCGCTTGTGCCGCCCAACTGAAGAAACCGAGTTCGCCCGCAAAGGTTGTGCCGAGCGTGACCACGCCAAGCGGCGCATCCGCTGGAATCGCCTGAAGCCATCCCGGAGGCGGCTCGGTCGGGGTTTCGATCAAACCACCGACAAATCGATTTTGCGGCAGCAGGTTGAAGTTGTATTCATCCTCTTGATGCCATGTGCTGCAAAAGTAGCTCAGGTGTAGGTGCGGACTGAGGATCGATGGGGCTGCGCCCGCCGAGAAATTTTTACCCGAAACACGGAAACGCTCAAGCAGATTTTGCACGCGTTCCCGGCTGTCCGCGCCGAGTGTCTTTTGAACCGGAAACAATCCGTCTTCTTCGAGCGATTGATTCGCTGTCCAACCGCAGACGATCAGCGGGACGTGCAGCACTTCGGCGGCAATCGCGGAGGCAGTCAAAAACGGATCGGTGAGGATAGCGTCCGGTTTGCCGCGCTCTGCCGCAAGCTGTAATAGTTCGTCGACGCCTTCTGCAACCAGATCAACCGTGAGCCATGTATCGAGCGCGCGGCGGTAGCGGAGCATGACCGCTTCTTGCGGCGGCATTGTTGTCAGATCAGGGACGGGCGGCGGGGGCCATAACCACCCTGTCCGGCGGATCGGCGCGAATTGCAGACCAAGTTGTGCCACCGTGCCATTTAGCGGCGGTTCGCTCACCCACAAGACCTCATGACCGCGCTTGTGAAGCGCTTGAACGGTCTTTGAAAAACCACCCCAATCGGTATGACTGAACAGCGGCGCACTAATCGCCCAAAAGGATGCCATTACAAGGTTTTCTCCAACCACGTCGGCGTAATTTTCGACTGTGGCATATGAAGCATCGTATAAAGTTTGAGCGCCTCGTCCCATGCGCTGGATGCGCCGGGGCGATCGCCGGTACGGGCGCGAAGCTGGCTGCGTAGATAAAGCAGATCCGCTAACCGACGCCGTGAGTCGATGCGGCGCGCCATCAAAATCGCTTCGTCGAGTGGTGCGCGCATTCCTTCCAGATCCTCTGTGAGCAGTGCTGCGCGTGCCTGTGCGGTGAGTGCCGCGATCAGCAGATCGTGATCTTCATTGGTGCGCCCCTGTGCGGTTGCTTCCGCGATCAGCGTCAGCGCTTCTCTCGGTTCACCCAATGAAAGCAGCGTATTGGCGAGATTGACTTTGAACGCCGCCGCCCAATTGGGATACGTCTCGTGATCGATCATGGAGAGGGCGGTGCGGTGATGGGTAACAGCGGTGTGATATTCACTTAACGAGTCGTGTGCCAGTCCCAGATTATCTGTTTGCACAGCGGCTTGTAGGGTCATGCCCAATTGGTGACTAATCCGTAAAGCGCGTTCCAGCGTAGCGATTGCGCGGCGCGGTCGTCCGACGAGGATCAAGAACCAGCCATAATTGCCGCACCGCGTCGAATCAGCGGGTTTGTCGTTGGTTTTCTCCGCGATCTGGATCGCTTCGCTGTAAAACGCATCCGCCGATTCAGCGTCTCCGGTTTCGGCGTAAGCATTCGCCGCGTTCGAGAGGACGAGTCCGCGCGTGGCGAGATCGGCGCTGTCTACTTTGTTGAGGATCATCAACGCCTGCTCAAAATCTTTGAGGGCGCGGGCAGATGCACCCATCGCCTTACGCAAATTGGCAATATCGCAGTACAGACGGGCGATCTGGGCGTGCGCATTTTTTTCTTCATAAATCGTGAGGGCGGTTGTCCACTCTTGGAGTGCCTGTGGATTCTGTCCGCTTTTTTGATAGATCAGCCCTAAATCACGGCGGCACTGCGCGACTTCCAGCGGATCTTGGAGCGCTTGCGCGGTTTCGATGGCGCGAGCATATGTCGCTACGGATGATTCGATGTCGTCGCAGTCCGCTTGAGCGGCAGCAAGGGCGCGTAACACATCAATCTGATCGCGGCTGACGTGATCCTGTGCTTGGGTGCTCAATGCGGCTTGCAGGTGCGGCAGCGCTTCGGCGCTCCGTCCAGCGGCGCGGAGGGCTGTCCCTAATGCACCGCGTGCTAATGAGTCGAGATGTGCCGGGTTGACGAGCAGAACAGGGGGATCAACAGGCGGCAGCGCGGGTTGTTCCAGCGCTTTGACCGCCGCCTCGGCATATGCGAGCGCGCTTTCTTGATCACGCAGATACATCGAAGCGCGGCTGAGGACGGTCTGCGCGAGTATATACGTTGGTGTGGGCTGATCGGGATCAAACAGGCGGGCGATCCGCTGGAGATGTGCGCGGGCATCGAGAAAACGCCCCTCATCAAGTGCGCGCACCCCCAATACAACACCCCAATGCCGCTCGTACAGCCGATAATGGAACTGCTCGGCGAGGGTGAGCGCTCGCTGAATCAGGTGCAGCCCTTCCGCTTCTTGACCCAGTATCGTGATCGCCTGACCGAGCAGTCCGAAGAAATAGCCGCTCAATTCGAGATCGCTGGATGCGCCCAACTTGGGGAGCGCTTCACGCAGCAGGTGCGATGCATAACTGGCGTTGCCATCGCGCAGATACAAATCCGCCAAGCTGCCGAGCGCACGACCTTCCGCACCGCTCATCAGCGGAGAAGCGGGAGCGGCTTTCGCGGCTTTGTGCGCGGACTCGTAGGCGGCACGGGCGGCATTCAAATCACCGCGCCCTTGATGCACCATGCCAGCAGCGAAATCCATGTATGCCAGATGCACGGCGCGCATGTTTGCCGTTCCGAGAGGGCGCATTTCGTCAACAAACTGAGCGGCTTCGTCAAAACGACGCAGACGCGCCAGCGTTTCGGCGCGGTGAAGGGTGGCGCGTGTGATCTGAAGCAGATCGGATGACGGCGCGCCGCGGGCAATTTCGAGCGCGTGATCAAAGTGCTCAAGCGCCATCGCGTAATCTTCTGCAAACTTGGCGATTCTCCCGGTCGTAATCGCCTGCTGAAAGGCGGTATCACCCACACCGCCGCGCAGCATCCCGACAATACGTCCTCCCCACGCCGTCATAAATTGTTCCTCTCGGCAGGAAGTTCGTACAATTCCAACAATACCCCACCCGTTCCACGCGGATGCACGAATGCGTAGCGCGTCCCATCCGGGCGGGTGCGCGGCGTGTCGTTGATCAGTTCGATGTTTTGGGCGGCAAGTTGTTCCAGCGCGGCGGCGATATCCTCAACTTGAATACACAGATGATGCAAACCCGCGCCTTTATTGGCGAGATATTTCGCGACTCCGCTCGTTTCGGTAAACGGAGCGATGAGTTCAATCTCGCTGTCACCAACGGGGAGGAAAGCGATATCGACTTCCTCTTTTTCGTTGTGTTCGACATGTTGAAGCGGCAGTCCAAGCGCGTCGCGCCAGAACTTCAACGCCGCGCTCACTTCGTTAACGACGATTGCTATATGATTGATTTTGATAGGCGGCATACAGTCACTCCACGCTGACGCGCACAATTATAGCGTGTCTTAAGCGTATCGTAGGCGTGTCTGTTTTATCGCGCTTGTTTGTGCGCTTTGTGGCTGAAAAAGTGCTGTTCTACAGGCATGCGCAGGATTTCTGACGGGATCAAGCGCGCTATAATTGCAGCCAGAAGATCTATTTCTTTTTCTGAGAGGTTTTTCCCAATGGCTTCAACAGAACTTTTTCTGCCTGTATTAACCGAAGAACATGAAATGCTCCAGCGCACCGTGCGCGAATTTGCCCAGAAAGAGATCGCGCCGATTGCCGCCGAATTTGACGAAACGGGCGATTTTCCCCTTCAGACGGTGAAGAAGCTCGGCGCGATGGGCTTGATGGGAATCGAAGTGCCGGAAGAATACGGCGGCGCGGGCATGGATGTGTTCGCGTATGTGCTGACGATGGTCGAAATCGCAAAAGTCGATGCCAGCCACAGCACGATCGTGAGCGTGAATAATTCGCTGTATGCCAATGCGCTGACGCAGTTCGGCACGCACGAACAGAAGGTGAAGTATCTTAGCCCGGTTGCCGAAGGCGAAAAGATCGGCGCGTACAGCTTGACCGAACCCATGAGCGGCAGTGACGCCGGAACGATGCAGAGCCGCGCCATCCTCAACGAGGCGGGAACGCATTATGTGATCAATGGGCGTAAAAGCTGGGTCACAAGCGGACCGGTGGCGGATTTCGTGCTGCTGTTCACGATGACCGACCCCGATCAGAAGCATAAGGGTGTTTCGTGCTTCATCGTCGAGGCGGATCAGCCCGGTTTCATTCGTGGCAAGAAAGAACCGAAACTCGGCATCCGCGCCAGTGCAACCAGCGAACTCGTGTTTGAGGATTATCAAGTGCCGGTCGAAAATATGGTCGGCAAGCGCGGCGATGGCTTCAAGATTGCGATGGCGGTGCTGGACGCGGGACGCATCGGGATCGCATCACAGGCGCTCGGAATCGCGGAAGCAGCCTATGAAGCTTCTATCCACTACGCGCGTGAGCGTCAAGCCTTCGGCGGACCGATCGGGCAGCTTCAAATTATCCAGCAGAAGATCGCCGATATGAAAACCCGACTCGAAGCGGCGCGCCTATTGATCTACAACGCATGTGCAGCAAAAGAACGCGCCAAACGGAACGGCGGACGCTACACAACCGAGGCGAGTATGGCGAAATTGTTCGCCAGCGAAGCCGCGATGTTCATCACCGATGAAGCAGTGCAGATTCACGGCGGGATGGGCTACAGTAAAGAACTGCCGATTGAACGCTATTACCGCGATGCGCGCATCACCCGCATTTATGAAGGCACGAGCGAAATTCAGCGTGTGGTGATCGCACGGAATGAATTGGGGCTGCGCTGATGGGCGGAACGATGCGCGCCGCCGTCCTGACCGGACACGGCGGCGTTGATGTTTTGCAGGTGATCGATACTCTGCCGATTCCCGAACCGAAGCGCGGCGAAGTTCGCTTGCGGATGCGGGCGGCGGCGCTCAACCGGCTTGACCTGTGGGTGCGTGAAGGCTGGAAAGGGCTGGAACTGCACATGCCGCACATCGTCGCGGCGGATGGAGCGGGCGAAATCGACGCACTAGGCGAAGGCGTGACTCAGTTCGCGGTCGGGGATCGCGTGAGTATCAATCCAACGCTGATCGATGCCGAATCGCTGCTCATGGCGGGCGACGAAAGCGCGATCCTGAACGCGCCGATCATGGGGGAACATGCTCCCGGCGTTGCCGCGCAGTATGTGACGCTTCCGGCGCGCAACCTGTTCAAAATGCCGGATCATGTCACGTTT
>CALBRY010000364.1 GCA_937927665.1 uncultured Chloroflexota bacterium | reverse complement strand
AAGGAGGCTTACAGGCTAAACATATCCTCAGGGTTGAGGAGTTGAATGGGGCGGGTGTAATCCCGTGTATCGCGCCCAAGGCGGATTTCGAGGTGAAGGTGCGGCGCGGTCGAGTTGCCCGAATTGCCCATGGTGGCGATCTGCTGTCCGGCGGTCACACGCGCGCCTGTGTTCACGAAAATGTCCTGAAGATGGGCGTAGAACACATAGGCATAACCGTTTTGATAGCCGCGTGCGCTCATGGCATTACGCGCCTTGACGGGAAGTGAATTCCACTCGTAGCGGACAATCACCAGACTGCCGAAACCATAATTCCACTGGGACGGCTTGCTAAACAGCCCTTGAGCCGTTGCCGCCGCGATCGTGATCCCGTGCGATGTCCAATTGGGGCGATCCGGTGTGCAGATGCCGCAGCGCTCACTGGAGAACACCACGCCATCGCCGCCCGCGACGATCGATGCGCCCGCCGCCGGACTGACATAATCGACACCCTTGTGACGCCCATCCCCGTAATTGACCGGATCATTAAAGCGCCAACCGATGCGATAGTTCCCCGCCACAGGTGAACTGAAAATGTTCTGCGTGTTGACCGGGATAGGATCGCCCGCTGTCGGGTCAACGTCGATTTCGACGTACATTTCAAACTCAAACGGCATCCCGTCCGGGTCGGTCGGCTGCCATGTCGAGCGGAGAATGCCGGTTTTGTTGGGGGCGGTCAGCGTGACGGATACATCACCGCTTTGACGCGGACGCAGCGGCGGGAGTGATACGCTGGCGGGTCCGCCCATCTGCTCGTCACGTTCAAATACGAGTTTGTAGGTGTTATCCCAGACGGTATTGCCATCGTTCAGGATGCGCCATGTCTTGGTGAACTGCGTCCCCGGTTTGAATTTGGTGCGGTCGGGAACTGTCACATCAGCGACGAAGCGCGCCAACGGGCGGCGCGTGCCCTGTTCACGCGGCTGAACGACGATCTGCGTGTTCAGGTCGGCGGGGAAGAATTCCCCTTGCGCGTTCTTGAGCCGCCATGTCGAACGCTGAGTCCCGGTGGTCTGTGGAGCAACGAGATCGACCGAAAGCTGAACGGTCGCGCCGGGGGCGGTTGTCGGGACAGGTACCGCTGTGCCGGGACCCATCGGATCACCGCTGAAGAATGCCAGCGTGTAACCTTCCCATGTTTTTGTACCCGTGTTGCGGACGCGCCATGTCTTTTTGAAGAATGCGCCCGGTTGGAACGGTGCGTTATCGGGGATGGTCACATGCGCGTCGAGCGTCGCTTCGTCTACGGATGCGATGATTTGCGCGAGGAGCGCGAGCGGATCAATCACATCGTTGACGACATAACCTTTCGCGCCCTTGCCTAAGTGCTGAACGGTAAAGAACAGGCTGATCTCGTCGGCGCTGCCCGTCCGCCCGGCGGTTCCGATCTGCTGCCCGGCGGTGACGTTATCGCCCACTTTGACGCTGATCTGATCCATGTGACCGTACCACGTCACAAACGTGTCTGTGTCCCATTTGTGTTCGATACAGACGTATTTGCCATAACCGGGTGGGTAGTTTTCCACACGGCTGACCCGTCCGCGCTGTGCTGCGAGAACCGCTAGACCGACAGCGGATGTTTGCGGTGCGAACAACATGCCTTCGCGCTTTTTGATGAAACTGCCGCCATAGTTCGGGGCGGGATCATTAAACTTGACGCGAATGACGTGTTCCCAAGTGATTGGATACTGGAGCGTGAATGCGCCCATTCCGGTTGTTCCTCCTGCTGCTGACCCGCTGCCAGCAGTTCCTGTACCTGATTTGTCTTCTGCAAGGCTGCCCGATCCGCTGTCTGTCCCTGTTCCGGCATCTTTTTGTACGAGCGAAAACGGCGCGACATTTGCCGCGTACGCTTTCATTACAGCGCCTAATCCTTCAAAGTCGGGCTTGATGCGCGCAAAGGAGTAAATATCGCTCACCCCTACGTCTTGCGCCGAGACATCAAATGCCCATGGAAGCGCCGTAAATGCCCCCGCAGAGCGCCATGCTTCAAGTTCGCTGCGGTAGTACGCCAAGCGGTCGATTTTGCCGAATTCTGCGCCGAATTCACCGACATAGAACGGCTTGCCCAACTGCTTCGCCATGTTCACATCGTTGGCGAGATTTTCGCGTTCGTTATCGTGGAAATAGTAATGGATGGAGATCGCATCGATCCCCGGCATGCCGTAAAGCTGACGCGATACCGTGACGGGCGGGTTTTCTTCGGCAAGGTTGGCGATGTGGCGCGTGTTCACCAATCCGGTGCTGACCAGCTTAGTAGGTGCAATTGTTTTGATGGTATCGCTGACGGCGCGGGCAAAACGCAGAAATGCGTCCGCGTCGGCGCGGTTCGGCTCTGGCACGCGGGGATGAATCGCGTACTCGTTGCCGAGTTCAAACATCAACACGCCGGGGTGATCCTTCACAGCGGTGACGATCGTGCTGATGTGCGGGAGATAGGGGGTACGCCACAATTCTTCCGTAAAAAAGCGTTTGTTGTAATGACTGTTCACTTCGGTGTGGAGATGGTCATAGCCGGGAACGCACCAACCCGCGATCGCGTGTGCGTCATCAAGGCAGACGATCGCCTGCATGCCGTGATCCGCCAGCACATCACAGGCGGCGCGGACACGGTTCGCACTGTCTTGAGCCGAAACGGTGCGCTGGCTGGCATAAAGACGTACCAGCTTGACGCCGAGCAGACGCAGTGCTTCAGCCTGAAGGCGCTGAAGCAGGGCGGAGGCAAAGAAGTTGGGCAGACCGCCCACTCCGTAATAGGCGAACTCGCGCATATTCACGCCTGTTCGCCAAGGTATGGAAACCATCAGCTTATGCTCCCTTCGGCGTTACTTTATCTTTCAGTGTATGAGCGTGCGCCGGATCGGGCAAGCGATCCGGGCGCGTTTTATCCGCTTTTTTATGGGCGCTCACCCGCCGCCAAGACGATCGCAGACCACACAGCGGTTATCCGGTCGCACGATTGCCCAGCCTGCTTGTACGTTCAGCGGACTGAATAACCGTCCGTCTACGTTGTCGATCATGAATAAGCGCACGCGCCCGCTTGCTTCTGCCAGCGCCGCCGCTTCTGCGATCCACATGGCTTGCTGCTCAAGCGTCGTATTTGCCGCCCAACTCATCGCGGCAGGAACGTCCTCTAGTCCTTCGCCGGTGAAGTACCCGATCCCCGTGAAGCACAGCGCCGAGTCCGGGAAGGTTTCCGCATATAAATTGATCAACGGAATGTAGTAATAAGCATTCCCGCGCACATCCCCTTCCGATGCGGCGGGCGGAAGTGCGCCCATGGTGTAGCGCATGCCTACGCAATCGAGCGCTGTGTCTGCGCCCGCATTCGCCATTCCACGAAGGAACGCCGCGTAATCGCACCCGCTTCCATCACATCGATTGAAATAGCGCGGATCAATCAACGGGGCGGCACTGATCACATACACATTCGGGTTTGCGGCTTTGATCGCGTCGTATGCCAATTGGAGCATCGTCGTATACGCTTGCGCGCTGATCGTGCCGTTCAGCCATGTATCGGGCGTGTTGGGCGCTGACCAAACTTCGATCGCGTCGGGGTTCAGGCGGGCAATTTCGCCCAAAAAGGCGGCGAACTCGGCATAGTAGGCGGTTGGATTGCCCGCCATTTGCGCCGGGTTGCCCGTGATGGTGAGCAGACTCTTGAATCCCCGATTGTGTGCCGCTTCGATTGCGCCTTGCGCCCGCGTGACCGGATCGCCGATGTTCCAGCGAATATCACTGCGCGCCCATGTCATTCCGGCGCGTGTCATGGCTTCGGGGTAAGAGAAACTCGTCACCACACCGCCGATCTCGAACGGCTGGTAAGCGCCGTCCGCCCGTGTGATGCTCAATCCCGGCGTCGGCGAAAGGCTCGGCGTCGGCGTTAGCGTGATCGTCGGCGTGAGGCTTGGCGCGGCGGTGATCCCCGGTGGAAGCGGTGAAGGACTCGGCGTGGGCACAAGGACAGTCGCGCCAGCGGCGGGCGGCTGATCCGCCGCCGGAATGGTGATTCGATCCCCGATCTGGATCAGGTTCGGGTTGGTGATCTGCGGGTTTGCTTGCAGCAGATCGGCAACGGTGAGTCCATAGCGGGTAGCAATTCGCGCCAAGGTATCCCCGCGCGCGACCGTATGCACAATGGGAGTCGGTTCTTGTGCGAAAACCGGGAGAACAAGCGCGATCAGCAGCACGCCGATCACGACATGCGAAAGCAGGTGAGAACGTCGCATTCGCGGATGCTCCTTCGGGGATGCGCCGGATCGCGGACGAAAAATCGAATGTAACTCTAACGCAAAGATCACCGCGCGCAAAACAAAAGGACATTAACGCAAAGGCGCAAGGACGCGAAGGCGCAAAGAAAAAGCATGAACCGCAGAGGACGCAGAGGACGCAGAGGGAAAAGAAAAGGGCATTAACGCAAAGACGCAAGGAGTCCAGGCGTTTCTTTGCGTCTTTGCGACTTTGCGACTTTGCGACTTTGCGTTGATGTGTTGATGGTTTTATGTGTTTACGTGTGCTGCTTCGCGTTCGAGCAGGGCTTTTTTGCGATCGACACCCCAACGGTAGCCGCTCAATGCGCCGCCTTCACGCACGACGCGATGACAGGGAATCGCCAGCGCGACGGGATTGGCGGCACATGCTCCGGCGACTGCCCGCGATGCGGTTGGCTCACCGATTTTCTCGGCAAGTCCGCGATAGGTGATTTGTTCGCCATAGGGAACCGTTCGCAGTGCTTCCCATACGCGCCGCTGAAATGCCGTCGCGCGAATATCGAGCGGGAGATCAAGCCGGGTGCGTTCGCCTTCGACATAGGCGATCACCGCTGCGACCCATTCGGCTAAATCGGCGTCATCTGTCGTCAGTACGGCGTTGGGAAATTCGGCGCGCAGTTCGTCGATCACCGCACCGGCGCTGTCACCGAGCCGGATCGCACACACGCCGCGTTCCGCCGCTGCTACAAGCAGCACACCGAGCGAACAGAGCGCGGTTGTATAGCGGACATTGACCGCCGCGCCGCCTTCACGGTAGCGGATCGGCGTCATGCCGAGTACTGCGCCTGCTTCGCGGTAAAAGGCACTGCTTCCGCCGTAACCTGCTTCGTAGACGGCTTGGGTGATGGTTTGATCGGCGCGCAGTTCGGCTTTCACACGCTCACGACGGTGTGAATCGGCGTATTGGCGCGGCGAAACACCGACGATCCGCTTGAATGTGCGCTGCAAGTGATACGGGCTGACGTGAAACTCTGCCGCGAGTTCGGTCAGCGTCGGCAGATGATCCCCCGCATCGTCTAAGCGGCGGCACACGCGCTCGATCAAGGCGCGCACCGCGTCTTTTTCTTCGTCGGGTTGGCAGCGGCGGCAGGCGCGATAGCCCGCGCCTTCGGCTTCGACGGCGGACGCGAAAAATTCGACATTTTCGCGGTGTGCGCGGCGTGAGGCACAGGTCGGGCGGCAGTAAATCCCCGTCGTTTTGACCGCGTAGACGAATACGCCATCATATGCCGAATCGCGGTTTTCAACCGCATTCCAATAAACCGATTCTGTTCGCGTCATCATCGCGTGCGCTCCTTCTCATCTGAACAGGATGCTAAGTTCAGGATACGCGAATGTGAATAGAAAATCATGCGCCTTCTTGCGGTCAAATTCGTGTACGTTACAATCTTTGTGACCAGAGTGAGGACACCGCATGAAACAAGCTATCCTTGTGCTAATCCTGATCGGAATGCTCCTGAACGCCGCCGTCACTTCGGCGCAAGATGCTGTCCCTGTACCGACGCTTGACCCGAACCGCTATAACGCCTTGAACGAGACGATCAATCTGCGCGGTTTTCCGCAGATCGGCTTTCCGAACGCGCCTGTCAGTGTGGTGCTTTACAGTGCTTTTGATGATCCCGCATCGGGCGTATTCTGGCGCGATCATTTTCCAACGGTGTTAGCGCGGGTGCGGACGGGCGAAATTCTGCTCACGTTTGTGCCGCTTGCCGGACGTGGGAGTATTCCCACCGGACGCGGCGCGGCGCGGGCGGCGATCTGCGCGGGCGAACAAGGCGCGTTCTGGAACTTTCATGATCTGATGTTTACGTATCAATTGAGCTATGGTGACGCGGCATATGCCGGAGAACGCTTGGTGGAAGCCGCGAGCCAACCGCCGCTGAACCGGGCGCAGTGGGATCAATGTATGCTCAGTGATCGCGCTGACGCGGTATTGACCGAAGCGGAAGCAACCGCCGCATCGAACAGCATCCCGATCACGACGCCGTTTATCACGGTCAACGATGTGCCGACCCTGCCGACCGCGTCGAGCATCGAAGCCGGGATCGAGCTTGCGGTTAACCGTGGGGTTGCCACTTTTGAGGCGGCACTTTCTGCGACTGAAGCAGTTGAAGGCACAATCGATCCAGAGGCAACAGAGCAGGTGGTGGTCACACTGCCGCCGCTGCTTGGCACGAGCTACCCGCCGCCGCTGATCATCGGTTTACCCCCCGGCTGGCAGTACGGCTATGATACGCTTGCGCTGCAAGACTTCGACGCGATGCGTAACGTGCCGATCGCCATCTATACGGGTCCGGTCACAGGCGGGACGGGAACGATTGTCTTGATGTGGGGCTTCCCCAATTTGATCCCTGCCTCGGGGATTGACGGCGGGATTGAGCCGAATTTGTGGGCGGATGGGCTGCGCCTGCTGCGGCTGGCGATTGTCGAGCAGGAATGCAATATTGGGACAGATTTACGACGCGATTACAGCATCGGCGGCTTGACGGCTGTCGGAACGCAGTTCGCGGCGGTCAACTGCCCGGAACTACCCGATACACGCGGCTGGTTCGCGGGTTTGCAGCAGTTCAACCTGAATTTCGTGTTTTACACCTTTACCGATCCAATCGAAGCGATGGATGGCGCGGCAGCCGGAGAACTTCAACGCATTCTTGACAGTGTGCGCTTTGTCGAACCCGCCACCGCTACACCTGCTCCCACTACAGCGCCATAGGAGAAACAAATGAACCTAACGATCCGGTCGATCACCGATGACGATCTCGATTACGTAACGGATATGTGGGATCGCCATGTTTCCGAAGTGGGCGGCGCGGCATTTGATCCCGAAACGCGGATGCACATTTTCGGCGGGTTATGCCGCTGTTTGCCCGCGCTCACATCGGTGTGTTTTGTGGCGGATGTTGACGGCGTGACGGCGGGGTTTGTCGTCGGCGCGGTGACGAAAGACGCGAAAGACGGTTCACAACTGGGTGACATTGAAGAATTGTATGTGAAGCCGAACTTCCGCCGCATGAAAGTTGCGACCGCGCTTGTTCATGCGATTACCGATTGGATGCGCGAAAAAGGCGCTTCGACGGTGCGCGCTCAATCGGCATTGGAATCGACACCGACGCGCGCGTTCTGGTCAACCGTAGGCATTACCAGCAATTCGACTGCTTTATCAGATTTCACACAGCCGCCGGATGATGACGCACGCTAGAAAAGATGAAAAGAATCTGAAATTTGCTCAGAAGCCGTCGTGATCGCTATGTTGTGCGTATAATCGTAGCACTGAGGCGCGATTACGCAGCAGTATCACAGATGGTATGGTGTAGCATGCAGTTATTCACAAAATCGTGGGTCTGGGGATTGGTTTTTGCGGCTGCATGTCTCGCTGTGTTCAGCTTGATGGCGCTGAACGGATTCCCCGGACTCCCGGATGACTGCGTGACCGACCTCAACGGCAACTGCTATTGTGAGGCGTATACTTCCCCCGCCGTTGAACCGACCGGAGTCCGACAGCCTGCAAGCACGCTGTCGGCGCTCACGCCGATCGTGTTCGGGGCGGCGATCCTGTTCTGGCTCGATCTGGCGCGGGGCAGCACCGCTAACCCGATGGCGTTCCGCTCCACGTATTCGATGCTCTACGGCTTTCTTGTGATCTTTCTCGGCATCGGGTCGATTTATTTTCACGGCTCGCTGACGCGGATCGGCGGGTTTGTCGATAACTTCTCGATGCTGCTTTACATCACATTCTTGATTGTGTACAACCTGTTTCGCGTCCGCATGATCGACACACGTCCGATTTATTTTGTCGTGCTGCTGTTCGTGCTCAACAGCATCCTTGCGATTCCGGTTTATGTGATCGACGATCTGGGTACGGCGCTCTTTGCGGCGCTGGTGATCGTGTATATCGTGATTGAGGTCTGGATAATCGCAACCGCTCCCGGCGGCGTGCGGAGAAAACCGGTGTGGTTTATCGTTTCAGTTGCCGCTTTCGCGGTGGCTATGATCGTGTGGCGGCTTTCGTGGACGGGCGGCGCGTGGTGTGAGCCCGACAGCCTGCTGCAAGGTCACGCGTTGTGGCATGTACTTTCGATGGCAATCGCGCCGACGCTGGTCTTCATTTATCTGAAAACCGAAACACGCCCCCCAACTTATTATGAATCCCCTGCCGATACGGCTTGATGGGCGCGCAGCAGTGCGATTTCCATTGTTTCGGCGATGGTGAAATTTTGAGCGATTTCCTGCGAAACGGTTTGCAGGAACATATGAAAGAGGGCGACAGTCGCAGCGCTGATACCTACCAGAATTTGAACCTCGAAACGCGGTTTCTCGGCGACGAACATCTCTTGCGTCTGCGGTAAGAGTTCCAGCGGAACATGTGATTGGCGGCTCAAGTCGTGGATCAAAACATGACAGTTTCTTGAACGATCGACTTGAGTCAGAAACGGACTCAGCGCGGTTTCAAATTCGCTCAACGTCCAATCCCCAATATAGTGCGTGACGAGTATTTTCCCATATCCAACCGAGGTATCTTCCCAAGACATCTGAACGGGCATCTGATTGGTCTTTCGTCCCTATATAACGATCTTCATTGCTATTCTAAACCCATCTTGTGCTGTTGCTTGATCTATGATGTTCTGTATTGGCTCTATTACAAGTGAATAATGTTTACAAACAGGATGCAAAACGTGAAACATATCGGAATAATCGGCGGCGGCATCGGTGGACTCAGTGCGGCGATCCGGTTGGCGGCGGCGGGCGAACATGTGATCCTATTTGAGCAAAATGCCGAAATTGGCGGAAAAATGCGTCAGATTCGGCGGGCGGGTTTCCGGTGGGATACCGGACCGAGCGTGATCACGATGCGGCATGTCTTTGACGCGCTGTTCGCGGCGGCGGGGCGCAAATTGGATGATTATCTAACGCTGCTGCCCGTTGAGCCGCTCACCCGCTATTTTTACCCTGATGGCACGGTGCTCGATGCTACGCGCGATCTGGCGGCTATGGCGGCGCAGATCGAGCAGATTGGCGGGGCGCGCGATGTCGAAGGCTATCTGGCGTATCTGGCATATGCGGCGCGGATTCATCGAGTCACGGGCGGGAAATTCATCTACAACGATCCGCCGACGTTTGGACAGCTTGCGCGTACACCGCTCCGCGATATTCCGGCGGTTGATCCGCTGCGGACAATGAGCGGCGCGATCAACGGATTTGTGAAATCTCCCAAACTGCGCCAACTTCTCGGACGGTTTGCGACGTATGTCGGCGCGAGTCCGTATCTCGCTCCGGCAACGCTCAATGTGATCGCGCATGTCGAATTGACGGGCGGGGTGTGGTATCCGCAAGGCGGGGTTTATCAGATCGCGGCGGCGTTCCGGCGACTGGCGCTGGAAATGGGTGTTGAAATACGCACCGAAACGCGGGTCGGGTCGATCCGTGTGGAGAACGGCACGGTCACGGGTGTGATTCTGGCATCGGGTGACGTGATTCCGCTTGATGCGGTGATCGCGAATACGGATGTCGCCAGCGTGTATGAAAATCTGCTGCCGACGCTTTCAGCCGATGAGAAAGCGCGCCGCACCCGCGTTGATCCGTCGTGTTCCGGGTTTATTCTGCTGCTCGGCGTGGAAGGGATACACGAACGCTTAGCGCATCACAACATTTTCTTTTCGGGCGATTACCGCCGCGAGTTCGAGGAGATTTTTACACGCGAACTGCCGCCGGATGACCCGACAATTTATGTGGCGATCACGAGCAAGACTGATCCTGATCACGCGCCGACGGGATGCGAAAATTGGTTCGTGCTGGTCAATGCTCCCGCGCTGAGTTTGAATTCGCAGGGGGCAAGCGCCGCGTGGTGGCAATCGCACACGGATGCATATGCAGATCGAGTTCTGGAACGATTGGCGGCGCGGGGTTTCGATGTGCGCGGGAAAATTCGTCATCAGCAGATGTTTACGCCGCTCGATCTGGAACGGCTGACAGGGGCGCGGCGGGGGGCGCTTTACGGCGCATCGTCTAATGATCGCTTGAGTGCGCTGCGGCGTCCGCACAACCGCGCCAAGGGGATCAAACGGCTGTACTTTGCCGGAGGGACGACTCACCCCGGCGGGGGCGTGCCGATGGTCACGCTGTCCGGGGCGGTCGCGGCGCGTTATGCGCTGGAAGACTTAGAGCAAAGCTAAAGAAAGCAGAGGCGCAGAGACGTACTAAACCTCTGGTGTTTCCGGTTTAACGGGGCGATGGGTTCCGGTGCTGGTTGCCCGTTCGCGCATGTACTCACGCTCGGCGGTGCGGATGGTATTGGGGCGCAGAACCAGCGCGTAGATCAACAAACCGAGGCTGATCATTCCGCCGACCACGATCAGCGCGACGACCCCCGCGATCCCGATGCGGAGCAGTTCGCGCTGTTCCATATCGGCGGCGGAAGGTTCGATTGTGGCGGCGACAGGCGCGACACGCTGACCGCCGTAATCGACCACCAGCGGCATCGCTCCAGCCTCTAGGGTGACGCTGAATTGATTGGGCGTAGTCGCGGTCAAATCAGCGCTGGTCAAGACGACGGTGTATGCCCCCGGTGTGAGAAATTGAAAGGCGATCAACCCCTGTGAGGCGTTCGGCTCGGTATCAAGCAGCGCGCTCCGGATTGCCGTCCCAGACGAGTCGATCAGATCCGCAGAAACGCCGCGAGTCACGAGCGGTTCACCCGCATCGCGCACCGCGTTCCCGTTCCGATCTTCGAATACGCGCACCCAGATTTGACTGCCGCCTGCTTCCTGCGCGTTCACCTGAAGGGCGAATAGGCAAATCATCCACCCGATCAACAGCATACGTCGTCGCATCGTCTCACCGCTTTCGTAAGAACAGACTCACGCTCATTCCGGCGATTAGGACGACAACCGCCGCCCCGATCACAATAATACCGAGATTATCACCGATCATGCTTCCCCCGCTGGTGGTGATCGGCGCATTTTCCACACTAACGGCGACATCTTCCGGCGGCGGCGCGGCGCTGAATCCTTGCGCCGCTCCAAACGCGATGGTGACAGGCGCACCAGCGGCAGCAGTCACACGAAACTGTACAGCGGTCGTCATGCCGTAGCCATCCGGCGCGGCGGCGCGCACGGTGTATTCACCCGGTGCGGCTTGAAAGCAGGAGGCGCTGGCGCTGCCGTCGCTGGTGATCGACTGGGGATCGCCTGTGTCGGCGCTGAGGGTGATCACCGCACCGGGGATGGCATCTTCGCCAAACTCCTGAATACGGTTGTGATTGGCATCATTAAACAGCAGGACGCACACCTGCGCCATGTTGACTGCCGGATCAAACTGTTGATCGGTGGGGCTGCCCTGCACGGGTGCGGGCGGTTCTTGTTTCGGCGCGGAGGCGTCGATTTTGGCGCGTGCGCCTGTTCCTTTAAACACACCCGCCGGGGAAACCCCGGCGAGCGCGACATTTTCAAATTGTGTTCCCGCGTCCGCGATGGGCGGGGCGGGAAGTGCTGCGCGCCTGACTGTGCGCGGTGGGAAGTAACCGGATAATCCGGCGCTCCCTCCGACCACACCTAACCGCCGGTTCGGCGTTGGTGCGACTGTGGGAGGCTGTTCAGCCGTCGGGAGTATTTGCGGCGTCTGCTGGACGTTGCCTGTTTCCGGCACGACCGCTACTTCGGTTGGCGCTGGCTGACTGCCCGGCGGGCGAATGGTGATTTCTTGACCCGCGATAATATAGCGATGATCACGAATTTGAGGGTTGAGCGCGAGCAAATCGGCGCGCGTCGTCCCATAGGCAAAGGCGATGCTGTCGAGCGTATCGCCGGGTCCTACGATGTGGATGATGCTGCCATCGGAACGCTCACCCTGCGGCACCACGAACGGCACAAACGGGAGCGGCGTTGCGGTGGGCGGGACGGCGGGCGTTACGCCGGGGGCAGTGCCACCCGCGCCGCCGACGCCAAGATAGGCATCATCAAAGTAGACGGTGTTCAACTGGGTGGGCAGATTTTGCGACGTGAATAAGAAAATCGTCGCCGATCCGCCGGTGGTGGTGGCGGTCGTCGTCATCTGAAGCCACGTATCATGCGGCGCGACATTGGCTGACCACACCACATCTGAATCGTAGGGATTCGTGCCGCCGTTCGGGTCAATGCCGACGCGGGTATATGCGCCGCTTTCGCCCGATGACGCGCAGTTATCCGCGCCAGTTGCCGTAATCGTACACGTTTTGATCTGCGCCCATGCGGAAGCGGTCAAATTTGTGCCGGGGGTGGTTGTGACCGTTTGATACATGGCAAGGGTGAACGTCGCATAACCCCGGTTGAAGTTCTGCGCCTTCGTACCGCCGTGCGGCGAGGGTCCCGGTCCCAGATGGGGGAAACCGACGGGGACAAGGTTCATCCAGTCCTGAGTACGCGGCGCTTCGAACACCGTCAAACCCCATGCCGACGAGGTATTGAGGTCAGGGCGTCCACGACCGACGTATGAGCCTTCCATGCCCGGGTCTTGCAGGAGGTTTCCGTCTTGCGCGGTTAAAGGGAATACCGCGATCAGGAGAGCCGCTGTGAGGAGGAGAAACCACACTCGTTTCATGTGTTCAATCTCTCAAATGAAATAGACGGGCGGGATTATAGCACAAGATCGGGGATGCATGACGACGATTACCCTACGAGACAGTGCATCAAAAGAAGAGAACGAGTGAAGGGCATTAACGCAAAGACGCAAAGACGCAAGGACGCCAAGTGGCACCCTACTCTTGCCACTTGGCATTAGCTCCCGACCTGAATAAAGCGCACGGCGGCGATATTGCGCGAACAGTCATCGACGGTGCGGACTTGATAGGGTTCGCTTGCGGGACTGCCGGACGGATCGAGCAGTTGAACGGTGTAGGTCGCATCACGCGGCGCGTCACCGAGTTGGTGTTCCCACCCGCCCGGTCCGGCGCTGGTTTCGCTGCCGGTCGCAACCGTTTGATCGATGCCTTCTCCGGTGATATGCACGCCGTAGCCGATCACGCCTGAGCCATCCAACCCGATCACCGTGCCGGTGAGACTTGCCCAATTACATCCGCCGCGTCCGTCCGGATTGGTGATGTAAAACACCTGCTGACTGTTCAAGACCTGAAGCACAAACGGCTGAACGGCAGTCGGCGGCACAGAAGGATCGCCGGATGCGCCGGGTGTTCCGAGCGTCAATCCGAGATCGCTCGGGGGGATAGGCGTAAAGGTGAGCGTGACGGGAATCATCGTCTCGGTGGGTGTGAGCGTGATCGTCGGGATTTCGGTTGGCGGGCGGGTAGGCGCAGTCGTGGCGCTGGGGATCGCGGTTGCGATGGGGGTTTCGGTGATGACCATCGGGAACGGGGTATCCGGCGGAAACGGATTGACTGCTGAATAGGGGTTGTTCCAGATCGTGATGATCAGCCCACACGCGCCGAACGTTGCCAGCAAAAACACCAGCGTCAGGAGATTCGCGCCCGTACGGTTGGATCGACTGCGGCGGGCGCGTTCTTCGTAATCGCGGAATTCGTCGGGGAGGGGAGCGAAGCCCCCCTCATCCTCATCGTATCGATTGCTCATGATCGGCTGAACGCCTAGAACGGGCGCGTCTGGCGGAAATTGACCAGCGCGAGATTTTGCTGACAGGTTGCCGGGAAGCTCACCTGCACCTGATCGCTGATCACAGTTCCGGCGGATGTTTGCAGTTCAACGATGAAGGTCGCCAGCGATGTCGTATTGCCGACGCGCACTTCAAAGCCGGATAACCCGTAGAGCGTATTCGAACCCGCGACGACGAATGTATCGACACCGGGACCAAACACATGCACGCTCACGCCGGTCAGCGGGTTGTTGCTGGTATCAAATACCTGACCGCCGATTCCCTGCCACAAGCAGCCCGCACCGTTGGCAAAGTTCGATGTGAGGGTGATGGGTTCGCGGAGTGTGAATGGGAACGGCGATGTTGTCGCTCCGCTTTCGATGCGGGTCGGTGACGGCGGGAGCGCCGTATTGGGTATGGCAGGGGCGACCGTGCCGGATGGCGTGATCGACGGGAAAAGCGTATTCGTCGGAAGCTGTACCGGCGTTACGTCGATGGGCGTGGCGGGCAGCGGCGTCGTTGTCGGCGTGGTTGGCGTCACCGGCGTGAAGCTCGGCGGCAGAATGCCGGGGTTAAACGCGGGACCTTCGACCGTTGGCGTACCGGGGAGGAATGTCTCGCTCGGCGTCGCGGTCGGCGGTTCGGTTGGGGTCGCGGTTGGCGCATCGGTCGGCGTCACACTCGGCTCAAACGTGTTGGTCGGTGTGAACGTCTCGGTCGGCGGCGGCGTATCTGTCGGTGGTGTGGTGGCGCTCGGTGTAAACGTCGGTGTGATCGTCGGCAGTGTAATCGCCGTTGGCACATCCACCACGACCTGAGCAGCGGCGGGCGGCGGCGCGATCATACGGGTGATCACAAATAAGAGCCAGCCGATGGTCAGCAAAACGAAAATCAAGCTGAGAACGTTGTAGATAGTGCCGCGTCCCTGTCCCATGCCGTCCCTCTTCTTAGAGTTGGAGATAAACCTGAATGTCTGCCGACTCGGTGAGCGAAGTCAGCCAGCGATCGAAAAAGACCTGTGCCAACTGCGGGCGTTTTGCCTCGTCAATCGGACGGTCGCCGCGTTCGAGCGTTTGCAGAATATGATACCCAAGTGCTGACTGCACGGGACCGGCAATTTCTCCCGGTTCCAGATCAAACGCGACTGCCGCGAGTTCGGCATCGATCAATTCTTCGCGGATGAACCAGCCCAGATCGCCGCCGTTCGGCGCGGTGAGTGTATCAATCGAATATTGTGCCGCAAGCGCGGCGAAATCTTCCCCGGCGCGAATGCGGTTCAACAGGTCATTCGCGAGTGCTTCATCGGCAACAAGGATATGCCGGGCGTGCGCGTGCGGCAGCGATCCCATCACGACGAGCGTCACTTGATCGCGCATCCGGTTGACGGTGAGCGAATCGCGGAGGGTATCCCGAAATTCGGCATCGCTGTAACCGTTGCTCGCCAACCATGTTACCCAACCGTCCGAGCCTCCCGCCGCTTCGACATAGGCGGTGAGTTCGGTATTCAACTCGTCGTCTGTGATGGCAACATTTTGCTGTCGTGCCGCCTGATCGATCAATTTCTGGTTGATCAATTCGTTCAGCACGGTTAAGCGGAGCGTGCTATCGGAGACGGCGAACTGCTGTTGTGCATAGCGCGCCAATGAGCGCTGGTACTCGCTGAGCAGAATTCCTTCCCCGTTGACGCGGGCGATTAGTTGATTGCCCGATTCATCGGCGGGAAGGGATGCTAAATCAAAGGTAGGAAGCGGAGTCGGCTCGATGACTTGGGCAGCAGGCGCGCCAACTCCGGGGGTTTGCGTAGCAGGCGGGGCATCTCCGCCGCCGCCGCACGCGCTGAGGCTGAACGCGCACAGCGCCAACGCGAGCAAACGCGCGCGCGCATAAGTAACAATCGGAAACACACGAACTCCTTGAGCGGTCGATGTTTCCGTTCATTATAACGGGCAAGCTCTTAACGCACCAACGGGCATCCCCTATATAGGAAGGAATGCCCGTTCGCTTGCATTATTTCCGGTTAATTCCCCGCCGCAATGGACGATTCAATATCCGCCCATGTGCCGAGCCGTCCCATGTTGAGACTCTCGTACACTGACTGCGCGATCTCGGTACCGCTCAGTTTTCCGAGCAAAACCAACGCAGCGCGATAACTTACCAAGCCGCCGTTGGCAGTGATCCGCCGCTGATCCAGCACCACCGGATGATTGTGAACCACGCGGATCGCCGGAAACTGCGCCTGCAAATCGCCTTCACCGCCGAACCAAGTGGTCGCCTGTTTGCCATCGAGCACGCCTGCGCCGCCAAGGACAAACGCGCCTGCACACATACTGCCCACCCATTCTGCTGACTGCTCGTGCTTACGGATGAATGCGTTCAGGGCTTCATGCGCGATTAGCGGATCGACATCATTGGCACCCGGCACGAACAACACATCGAGCGCTAAATCGTCGGCAATCGTCGTATCAACAGCGATCCGAATCCCTTCTTCGGTGCGGATGATCGGCTGCGGTTCAACGCCGATCAATAAAACGCGTGCGCCGCCCTCAAATCCTGCTTTCGTGCTGGCGATTGCGAAAACCTCCGCCGCACCCATCAGTTCCCCGGTGAGTACTCCATCAAAAACGATGATGCCGACTGTGAGTTGCTTGGACATTGTGTGCGCTCCTTTTGCCCTGTTTCCTGTAGAATAAGCGAAGTGCGCACACATGAATTGTACTTTTTCGACAGAGAATCGATGATCCAGCCACCCGAAGCGCAGTTAGCATATTTAGGTTTTCAGCGCATCCCGCCGAGTCCGCTTTTGCGCCCATTCGTCCGCACTTATTGGACGTTTCGGCGTCAAGTTCCGCTTACAGAACTGCATCAGGAATATATGCACCCGCGCGGCGGCTACGGGATTGTGTTCAATTTTGGGGATGCTCTCACGCTGGACTCGACTGTGCTAACCGACCCCATGTTTCTGGACGGCACGAACACGATCAGCCGGAAAATGGGTTTTTACGGTACGGTCGACGTGATGGGAATCAGTTTTCATGAAGGCAGCGCGTATCCATTTTTGACGATTCCATTGATTGAATTGAGCGATGAAATTGCGCTGCTTGACGCCCTCCAGCGTCCGGTGCTGATGCGGTTATATGCCCGCCTGTATGATGCAAAAACGCTTGACGCGCGGATTGCACTCATCGAAGCATGGTTGTTTGAGCGGCTGAAGCTGGGCAAACTGAGTGATCCACTCGTTCCGGCATCGCTGGAGTTGATCCGCCAAACCGAAGGCATAGCTTCTATCGCTGGACTCGCTGATCGGCTTGCGATCAGCCAGCGGCAGTTAGAGCGCTTGTATCATATCCAAGTGGGGATGACGCCCAAGCAGTACGCGGGGTTGGTGCGCGTTGAGGCGGCGCGACTGCGGCTCAAAGCTGGAGGGCTGCCTTCAATGGCGTATCTGGCTGCAGATTTAGGCTTCTATGATCAATCGCATTTCATCCGTGAATTCCGCGCGGTTATCGGGTTGACTCCACACCGCTACATGCAGCGAAGCCAAGCACGGTAAAAAGCATGCACCCTCTTTATCTGGCGAGATGAAAGAGGGTGAAATAACAGGCGCTTTAGTTCGCAAACACGTTGGCGTAGCCTTCACCCACGGCGACCATTGCATACACATATGGCATTCCGTTGAGATCCAGCACCCCTGCATATACGATCTTGGCGGCAGAAATCGGCTGACCGTTTACATCTGTGCCGAGGCTGGCAGTCGTCGCCGTGAACGCAAGTCCTTCTTCCACGTCGGTGATCTGCGCGAAGCTCAAGCCGGTCAATTTCGGGTACACCGTTGTGATCAGGCGGAGGGCTTCGTCGGCGGTCGATGGCACGGCGGCACTGGCACGGATGGCGTAAGCGCCCATTGACGCGCTCGAAAGCTGCATACTGAGGGTATCCGCCGTCACCGCGCAGCCAGCGGGATTGGTCGCACAGTCGCCGACTGTCACCGCCGCTGCGCCGCCGTTGAGCATGCCCCAATACTCTGTACCGCTGATGGCGGTCGCGTTGAGCAGGTACGCCTGCATTTCTTCGGGCAGCAAGGTGATCATCTGGTCAATTTCTGCTGTCACTGTTCCGGCGTACAGCGGTTCAACCACCGCGCCAAGCTGATCATTGGCGAACAGAACGATCGCTTCATAGGCTTCGGCGGACGGTGTGGGCGGCTCCGCCACGATCGTGATGTTCGTCGTCACATCACCAACGGTTGTGGTTCCGCTCGGCGTGCTGCTGACATCACCGATGTAGTAATAGGTATAGGCTGCGGCGTCGTAGGCGTAGCTGTAGCAATCCCACGGGTAAAGCGAACAGTAATACACATATTGATCGTAGTAGGCGAGATAGTAATCGACCGCCTGTGTGGTGTAATCGACGGCGGCGTAATAGCTTTGCAGCGCATATTCTGCTGTTGCGGTCACGGCGTCATAATACGCCTGTGCGGTGTAATCGACGGCTTCGTAATAATCCGACCACAGTTGATCATATGCATCCTGCGCCGCCTGCGTCACCTGATCGGCATATTCGGAGGCTGATCCGGATGCGCCTGCGAGTGCATCTTCAACGGCTGTCCATGCTTCGGATTGAATTTCGCCTAATCCGGTCAAGTTTTCGAATGCGCCGGGGGCTTCGGGAATATCGGTCGGCAAACTATCGGGGCGTGTGTTCGCGTCGAAGAATCCACCTGTGGGCGATTCGCTTCCGCGTGTGCCGAATCCGCCCGCGCTGAACTGATCCATCCAACCGCTTAAGCCGCCTTCGGCGCTGAACGGGAGTTCAATCGGGAGCGTTCCCGATCCGCGTTCGCCAAAACGTGCCGCGATGCCTTCGCCGTCACTGCTGAATCCGCTGAAACCGCCAAAGCTGCCCGCTTCGGGGCGTCCGCCACCTTGAGGCAGTCCGCCGCCCTGCGGCAGTCCCCCACCACCCTGCGGCATACTAACACTGCGAGACGCGCCGCCGCTCATAGCTGAGCCGGACATACCGGGACCGCCAGCGCTGCCGCCGGACATGCTCGGTGATGGGCGACTGCCGCCACCGGGCTGCTGTGCCAGCACCGACGCTGGCAGGATCAACGCGACGATGAAAAGTAAGCTGATAAGGAGTGTTCGTTTGCTGGTCATAACTGCTGTCTCCGTTTTGTTATGTGAGCTGCAAAGACGAAACCGCGCATGATACGCTTAACACTCATTGTCATGATGGATGTAACGCATTTCTGGGGGTGAGTTAAATTTTCTGTAAATTGTTCTGTTATCACTTAGTATGATGACGATTGGGGAGTGGGAGTGTAAAGAAAAAAGGGGGCAGTGGAACTTGAGGCGTTAACCCGCACGCACCAAGGGGTTTAAGGGCAGAAAGAAAGGAAGTTAAAAGTATCAGAAGAAAGACGGCGCGAACAAGGAGGGCATATGGGGACTTGAGTCGTTTTTTTACGAGAACCCATAGGCTTCGGCTCGCGCCGTTGAATACCTGTATTATAAGCGTGCTGCGGCGAAATCGCTCATCAACTGCGGCGCGGCGGTATCGAAACCGACGACATCGAGCATGCCGCGATCTGCCGGATCAGCGATGGTGAAATCGGTGGCAGTCATGCCGACGACGATCAAGCGCGACTCAATTCCGGTCGCCTGACGATATTGATCGAGCGCCTGTGACGGGTGAATCTGCCCCGCCCATGTTTCGTTATCGGTCATCACGACGAACACTTCGACCGGAATCTTGTTTTCGAGCGCCCACAGCATCGGCAGCGCGCAGTCCGTCCCCTTGAAGGGCAGATTGCTCACCGCCTTGATCGCCGCATCGAGGCGCATATCGGCGTGAATCTTCAACGGCATGAACTCGGTCGAGAACGCCATAAAGCGGTGATTCGCTTCGGTGCGTGCGGTCATCAATGCCAGCGCCGCCGACGCCATCCGCGGAGTCAACCCCGGTACGCCCGCGATTTCGCCGATGCTCATCGAACCGGATACGTCGAGCGCCAGCAAAAAGCGCTTGTTGGCGGGTTCGATGTTCTTGAACGCGAGATAGAACGCCTCATCAAGCGCACGCTTGATCGCCTCGGTCGGTGTCCATTCGCCTGAACCGCGCACGCCCTGCCCCATTCCGTAGACCATGAGCGCCGAAAGCAGCGCGATCGGGTGGATGCGTGCCTTGCGGAGTGCGTTTTCATCGCGTAAGCGGCTGACGATCAGCCGTTCGGCATCGGTGCCCGCTTTAACCAAGCGGAGTTTCGTCATCACGCCCAAGTTGCGGATCATGGCGGTCATCGGCATTTTTTCGAGCAGCGCGTCCCATACGTCGGATGACTTCAGCCAATCAGTGGGGATCGCTTCGCGCGGCAGATCATGATCGCGGATCAAGCGCACGATGACGTGATCGGTGTTTGCGCGCTGCGCCATTTCGAATGCCCAGATCAGGTCAAGCGCGGCAGTTCCCGGTGCGTTTTCCGCCTGCGCCCATGCGATCGACTGCTGACGCGCCGCATCTTCGCTCGGTCGCGCGGTGATCCAGCGATAAATCGCGTCGTGCGCTTCGTCAGCGGGTGACGGGTGCGCCAAGCGGAGCAGGTCACGGTGTGACCAACCTTCACGCTGGCGGTATTTCACCG